>JAYRHO010000167.1:0-5377 GCA_041907245.1 Saccharospirillaceae bacterium | reverse complement strand
CGGTGGGTGGCGTAGGAGTTGAAGTCTTCTTCGGGCAAGCCCATTTTCGCCAGATATTCACCCGCTGCGCTGTTGGCCAAAATCGCGTTGGAGGGCGAAATATGGTCGGTGGTGATGTTGTCGGGCAGAATGGCCAGCGGGCGCATGCCTTTCATGGTGCGCTCGGCCGCCAGTGCTCCTTCCCAGTAAGGTGGGTTGCGAATGTAGGTGCTCATCTCGCGCCATTGGTACAGTGGACTGGCGGCACGTTCGGCTTCGCCAGTGTTAAACATGGGGATGTAAATTTGGCGGAACTGTTCGGGTTTCACGCTGGCATCGACAATGGCTTTCACTTCCGCGTCGGTTGGCCAAATGTCTTTTAGACGAATTTCTTTGCCATTCGCTACGCCCAGCACGTCGTTTTCAATATCAAAACGAATGGTGCCTGCAATCGCCCAAGCCACCACCAAGGGAGGCGAAGCCAAGAAGGCTTGTTTAACGTGCGGGTGAATACGGCCATCGAAGTTGCGGTTGCCAGACAGCACCGCAGTGGTATGAATGCCACGGCTTAGCACTTCTTTTTGAATCACAGGGTCGAGCGCGCCGCTCATGCCGTTACAGGTGGTGCAGGCAAAGCCAACTATGCCGAAGCCGAGTTTTTCCAGCTCGGGTAACAGGCCTGAGTTTTTAAGATAAAGCTCAATGACTTTCGAGCCAGGAGCGAACGAGGTTTTCACCCAAGGTTTGCGGGTTAAACCCAGTTCGTTGGCTTTTTTCGCTACCAAGCCCGCTGCCACCACGTTGCTGGGGTTGGAGGTGTTGGTGCAAGAAGTAATAGCGGCCAACAGCACCGCGCCTTCGGGAATTAAGCCTTGTTTTTCCTGTTCCAGTGCCAGCTCTAAACCGCCAGTGATGCCTTTGGCGGCAAGGTCTGTGGTCGCTACGCGCGCATGGGGCTTGGATGGGCCAGCCATGGTGCGGGTAACGGCCGACAGGTCAAAGGTTAATACGCGTTCAAATTCGACTTTGCCTAGCGCATCCGACCATAGGCCAGTTTCTTTGGCGTAGGTTTCGACTAACTGCACTTGCTCGTCTTCGCGGCCTGTGAGTTTTAAGTAGTCGATGGTTTGTTCGTCGATGGAGAACATCGCGGCGGTCGCGCCGTATTCTGGGGTCATGTTGGAAATGGTGGCGCGGTCGCCAATGGTCAGGCTGCGTGCGCCTTCGCCAAAGAACTCCAAATACGCGCCGACCATTTTGTTGTCACGCAAGAAAGCGGTTAAAGACAGCACGATGTCGGTGGCGGTAATGCCTAGCTGGCGTTTGCCTTTAAGCTCCACGCCGACAATATCGGGCAGGCGCATCATGGTCGGCATACCCAGCATCACGGCTTCGGCTTCAAGGCCGCCCACGCCGACGGAAATCACGCCCAGTGCATCGGTGTGCGGAGTGTGCGAGTCGGTGCCGACGCAGGTATCTGGGTAAGCTACGCCATCACGGTTGTGCACGACCTTGGCCATTTTTTCCAAGTTGATTTGATGCATGATGCCGTTGCCCGCTGGAATCACGTCAACATTATCAAAGGCAGTTTTGGTCCAGTTGATAAAGTGGAAACGGTCTTCGTTACGGCGTTCTTCGACTTCGCGGTTTTTGTTAAAGGCTTCGGGATCAAAGCCACCAAATTCCACGGCTAACGAGTGATCCACAATCAGCTGGGTTTGCACTTTAGGATTCACTTTAGACGGATCGCCGCCCTCTTTGGCGATGGCTTCACGCAAACCAGCTAAATCGACCAAGGCAGTTTGACCAAGAATGTCGTGGCACACCACGCGGGTTGGGTACCAAGGAAAGTCGATGTCGCGTTTGCGGTAAATAAGCTGGCTTAACGCTTCGGTCAGCAATTCTGGCTCGCATTTACGCACGAGTTGCTCAGCCAAGATGCGTGAAGTAAACGGCAGGCTGTCGTAGCTGCCGGGTTTAATGGCTTCAACAGCGGCTTTAGTGTCGTAGTAATCTAGGTCGGTGCCTGAGAGTTTTTTGCGATAATTTGTATTCATTTTTTTCTCATCAATTTGTAACGAAATTCTTTTTACGGCGACAGTACGGTTGCTTCGAACCGTGAGGTTTTACCGTAGCTTGAGGTAGGTCCTTCTCAGACACGCCGTGAATACTTCCATGTAGGCTCCCATTTGCCATAATCCCCAGGACGGGGTGAATGCAGAAATTTGTCGGGAACAAATTCTGCCCTTGGCAAATGAGGGTCTGTTCACGACCCACCCCAAGCCACGAAACCTCACTCACATCATCTATCCCGCCCTATCCTCTAAACCGCATAGAACCCACTCGGCGGCTGGGCGGTGAACGGGGTGTGCTTGCTTGTCTGGAGGTTGTGTCGCGTGAAGAAACTCTATGCCGCATGGATGCGGCATCGAAGCCCCCATGGAGGGGTTCACGGCGTGTTTCTGATGCGACACAACCTCCAGACAATGAGCAAGCGACAGCCCGTCATATTTAAGCCCGATCAGCCAAGGCGGGCACTGGGCGGTTGTCCTCGCCTGTGTATTCAGCACTTGGGCGAATAATGCGGTTGTCGCTACGCTGCTCCATCACATGCGCGGCCCAGCCCGTTAGGCGCGAGCACACGAAAATGGGGGTAAATAATTTGGTCGGGATGCCCATGTAGTTGTAGGCCGAGGCGTGGAAGAAGTCGGCATTACAAAAGAGTTTTTTCTCGCGCCACATCACGGCTTCGCAGCGAACAGAAATGTCGTACAAGTTAGTGTCGCCATTTTCTTTAGCGAGTTTTTCGCTCCAGATTTTAATAATGGCGTTGCGCGGGTCGCTGTCGCGGTAAATCGCATGACCAAAGCCCATGATTTTTTCTTTACGTGCCAACATGCCCATGAGTTTTTGCTCGGCATCTTCGGCGTTTTTCATGCCTTGAATTAATTCCATCGCTGCTTCGTTCGCACCGCCATGCAGTGGGCCACGTAGTGAGCCAATCGCACCAGTAATGCAAGAGTGCAAATCACTGAGTGTTGAAGCGCACACGCGAGCGGTAAAGGTGGAAGCGTTAAATTCGTGCTCGGCATACAGAATAAGCGAAGCGTGCATCACTTGGGTGTGCAATTCAGAAGGTTTTTTACCGTGCAAAGTCCACAAAAATTGCTCGCCAACAGACTGCGCATCGGTAATTTCATTGATGCGAATGCCTTTGTGGCTGAAGTTGTACCAGTAGTTAATTAGGCCTGGGAAAATAGCCAATAAACGATCGGTTGCGTCTTGCTGCTGGTCAAAGCTTTCTTCGGTTTCCAAATTGCCCAGCATAGAGCAGCCCGTACGCATGACATCCATCGGGTGAGCGCTGGCGGGGATGCGCTCCAGCACTTCTTTTAAGGCTTGAGGCAATGCGCGCAAGCCTTTTAATTTGGTTTTATACGCGGCGAGTTCTGCAACGTTGGGCAGCTTGCCTTTTAAAATTAAATAGGCGACTTCTTCAAATTCGCACTGCGCGGCGAGGTCTTTAATATCGTAACCACGGTAGGTTAAACCCGCGCCTTCTTTACCCACAGTCGAAAGTGCGGTTTTACCTGCGACCTGGCCGCGTAAACCCGCGCCTGATAATACTTTTGCTTCTGCCATTTTGTTTTCCTCATTATTTAGCTGAGCGCTTGGAGCTAGGGGCTCGGCGCATGGTATTCAGTTTGATTCGCGCTTTGCGCAGTGCGCCCAGCGCCAGGCCTTATTTATTTTTATTCTCTGCAAATAACGCATCGAGCTTTTGTTCAAAGCTGTGGTAGTTCAGGTAGTCGTACAGCTCCATACGGGTTTGCATGATGTCCACCACTTTGCGCTGGTCGCCTTCGGCCAAAATACTTTTATACACGGTTTCGGCGGCTTTGTTCATGGCACGGAAAGCACTGAGCGGATAAAGCACCATGGCCGCGCCCCACTGCCCCAGTTGTTCTTTATTCCACAATTCGGTTTGGCCAAACTCGGTGATATTAGCCAGAATCGGCACGTTTAACGCTTTGGCAAAGGCGCGGTAATGTTCTTCGGTTTTAATGGCTTCGGCAAAAATGCCGTCGGCACCTGCTTCCACGCAGGCTTGGGCGCGCTCAATGGCTTTTTCTAAACCTTCTTGAGCGAACGCATCGGTACGCGCCATGATAAAAAAGTCTTTATCGGTGCGCGCATCAACGGCGGCCTTAATGCGATCCACCATTTCTTCTTTTGAAACAATTTCTTTATTGGGGCGATGGCCGCAACGTTTTTGCGCCACTTGGTCTTCCAAATGCACCGCCGCCGCACCCGCTTTTTCCATCTGCTGAATAGTGCGAGCGATGTTAAACGCCCCACCCCAACCGGTATCGATATCCACTAGCAAAGGCAGGCTGGAGGCTGAGGTAATACGGCGCACGTCTTCAAGCACGTTATCGAGCGAAGTCATGCCTAAATCGGGCAGGCCATAAGACGCGTTCGCCACACCGCCACCAGATAGGTAAATGGCTTGATGGCCAATGCGCTCGGCCATCATGGCGCTGTACGCGTTAATAGTGCCGACAATTTGCAGCGGCTTGTTATTCGCCAACGCTTGGCGGAATTTTGCACCTGGGGTCATAGTTTTTTCCTCTCTAATCGCTTGGAGCTTGGGGCTAGGAGCTGAGCGCAATTACACAAAAGCGCCAAGCGCTATGCACCTTGCGCCAAGCTTTCAGCCGTTAATTTTTCAAGATTATTAATCGACGTTTGTATATGCCTGCGCATCAGCAACTCGGCCAGTTCGCTGTCGCGGTTGGCGATGGCTTCGACAATACGATGGTGTTCAGTTAAGGCATGGGTTGGGCGCTGTTTATTGGTGCTGGTTTGGTAACGATACATGCGCACTAAATGGTACAGCTCGCCGCAGAGCATTTGGTGTAAACGGGCGTTTTTCGCGCCTTGAATAATGCGGTAGTGAAAATCTAAGTCGCCTGCTTTTTGGTAATAGCTTTGCCCCTGCTCGGCTGCAATTTGCGCTTCGTGCTCGGCTAACAGATTTTTAAGCTCGGCAATTTCCTCATCCGTCATGCGCTGCGCCGCCAAGCGGCAGGCCATACCCTCAAGCTCTAAGCGCACTTCGTAAATATCTTTAAGTTCAGCCAAAGACAAAGACACCACACGCGCGCCCGCATGGGGAATACGCACCACTAAATGCTTGGCTTCTAATTTTTGAATGGCTTCACGAATGGGCGCACGACTGCCGCCATAACGCTCCACCAGCGCTTGCTCGGCGAGCTTTTCGCCGGGCTTAAGCTCGCCACGAACAATGGCGGTGGTGAGCTCAGCGTAGATTTTATCGGACAGAGTTTGAAAATCGCTCATGCGCTTCTTGTCGACAAAGTTATTTTTAATGCGG
>JAYRHO010000166.1:0-3056 GCA_041907245.1 Saccharospirillaceae bacterium | reverse complement strand
TTTTTTGAAGACCAAGCTAAATTTGAAGCCTTGTATGAAAAATACGAAGCACAGGAAAATATCCGCAAAAAAACGCTTAAAGCGGTCGATTTATTTTCCAGCATGATGCAAGAGCGCGCCAGTACAGGCCGTATTTATATTCAAAACGTCGATCACTGCAACACACACAGCCCTTTTAATCCTGCAAAAGCGCCCGTGCGTCAATCCAACCTGTGCTTGGAAATTGCTCTGCCGACCAAACCGTTAAACGATGTGAACGACGAAAATGGTGAAATTGCACTCTGCACTTTAGCGGCCTTCAATTTAGGGACACTTAAGAGCTTGGATGATTTTGAAGAATTATCCGACTTGATTGTACGCGCTTTAGATAGCCTTTTAAGCTATCAAGACTACCCGATAAAAGCCGCAGAAAAAGCCAGCATGCGCCGTCGCACGTTGGGCGTTGGCGTCATTAACTACGCCTATTATTTAGCTAAAAACCACGTTAAATATTCCGACGGCAGCGCCAACGCCCTGACCCACAAAACCTTTGAAGCCATGCAATATTATTTGCTGAAAGCCTCAAATCAATTGGCGAAAGAGCAAGGCGCGTGTGAAGCTTTCAGCGACACGCTTTATGCTGACGGCATTTTACCCATCGACACTTACAAAAAAGACGTCGATGCGTTCTGCGCCGAGCCACTGCATTACGACTGGGAATCCTTACGCCAAGCGATTAAAACGCACGGCTTGCGCAACTCCACGCTGTCCGCATTAATGCCGTCGGAAACCTCCTCACAAATCAGCAACGCCACCAATGGCATTGAACCTCCGCGCGGCTACATCAGCGTAAAAGCCAGCAAAGACGGCATTTTAAAACAGGTCGTACCTGAATTTGAGCGCCTTAAAAACTACTATGAACTGCTGTGGCAAATTCCAAACAATACAGGCTACTTGCAGCTGGTTGGCATCATGCAAAAATTCGTAGACCAAGCGATTTCTGCCAATACCAACTACGACCCTAGCCGTTTCCCTGGTAATAAAGTGCCCATGCAACAGTTACTTAAAGATTTGCTAACGGCGTATAAAAACGGAGTCAAAACCCTGTATTACCAAAATACGCGCGATGGCGCACAAGACCCGCAACAAGAAAGTGCCGATGACGGCGGTTGTGAAGGCGGCGCCTGCAAAATTTAATGATTAAGGAATTAAAAATGGCCTACACCACTTTTAACCGCAAACAAGTCAACCCGCTGACGCAGCCCATGTTTTTTGGTGAATCGGTCAACGTGGCTCGTTACGACATTCAAAAACACAAAATTTTTGAAAATTTAATTGAAAAACAGCTGTCTTTTTTCTGGCGTCCAGAAGAAGTGGATTTAACCAACGACCGTAAAGATTTTCATGATTTGCCCGAGCATGAAAAACACATATTTTTAAGCAATTTGAAATATCAAACTCTGCTCGATTCGGTGCAAGGACGTTCACCCAACGTGGCATTTTTACCCGTGGTGTCCTTACCTGAACTGGAAACTTGGATTGAAACCTGGGCATTCAGCGAGACGATACACAGCCGTTCTTACACGCACATTATGCGCAACGTGGTGAACAATCCTGCCGAGATCTTTGACGACATTGTAAAAAATGAAAACATCACCAAACGCGCGATATCGGTTACTCAGTATTACGACAGTTTTATCGAGCTAAACAGCCTGTATCAGCAACTGGGTGCGGGCACGCATACCATCAATGGCAAAATTATTGATATCAGCTTGCACGAATTAAAACGCCGTTTTTATTTAACTATGGTGTCCGTCAACGTCTTGGAAGCCATCCGTTTTTACGTCAGCTTCGCCTGCTCTTTTGCGTTTGCCGAACGCGCCAAAATGGAAGGCAACGCCAAAGTTATTAAGCTAATTGCCCGCGACGAAGCACTGCACCTTACGGGTACTCAGCATATTTTACAGCTGATGGCTCAGGGTAAAGACGATCCCGATATGGCCGCTATTGCCAAAGAGTGCCGCTCTGACGTGATTGCTATTTTTGCTGAAGCCGCACAGCAGGAAAAAGAATGGGCAGAATACTTATTTAAAGACGGTTCGATGATAGGTTTAAATAAAGATATTCTGTGCCAATACGTCGAGTACATTACCAATCAGCGCATCGCCGCCCTAGGCTTTGAGCCGCTTTTTGCACAAAAGAGCAACCCCTTGCCTTGGATTAACGCTTGGCTCAATAGCGATAATGTGCAGGTTGCGCCTCAGGAAGCCGAAATATCCTCTTATCTGGTGGGTGCGATCGACAGTGAAATCAACACCGACGATTTAGGCGATTTTTCTCTTTGATGGCAAAGCCTAAAAACGGCATGGAGTTTTATCTCGATGCCAATACCGATGCACCCGCTTTTCATTTGGAAGCACAGTCGCCCGCTTTGGCCGATACCGCACCACTGCAAGTGGAGCTGTATTTACCCGTAGAAAACCCCGAACAGCCCAGCCCCAGCCCGCAAGCGGAACTTGCGGGCATGGCGGCTCCTCGCTATCACATTGAGCTTAACGATGGCTCAGTGCGCTATTTTCAACATGCACAAAATTTGTTGGAGTCCTTGTTGGCACAGGATGTGCCAATGCATTATCAATGTCGTGAAGGCTATTGTGGTAGCTGTCGCGTGCAACTTTTACAGGGTAACGTACACTATACCCTTGAGCCTATGGCGTGGTTAAATGAGGGTGAAATTTTAACCTGCTGCTGTATTCCTAAAACGCATTTGAAAATAAAAGTGGACTGATTTATGGCAAACCAATCTCAACTCGATGTAAAAACAATAGTGCTCGGCATTTTAGTTGCAGGTGCAGCCGCTGCTATTTTATGGCTGGCGTTTTCACCCTCTTCATTAAAAAACGAAAAAGTCATTGAAACGCCACCTGTTGCGCCACCTCAAGAAGCGCCTGCGGCTCCGCAAAATAATGCTCAATCCCCTAAATTTGAAAACGACCCTAACTTCGTTAAAGAAGGCTCATCGACTTTAAATCGTGTGCGTGGCGATGAAAAAATTGAAGAAATCACCACACCCCTTG
>JAYRHO010000165.1:0-5351 GCA_041907245.1 Saccharospirillaceae bacterium | reverse complement strand
GTGGATGAAGTCGGCGGCCCCACCATTTTGGCAACCTTTACCGTCATCGCGGCCTTGATGCCCATGGCCTTCGTTTCAGGCCTTATGGGCCCTTACATGAGCCCCATTCCGATTAACGCCTCCATGGGCATGTTGATCTCTTTGGTCATTGCTTTTGTGGTCACGCCTTGGCTGTCTTATAAGCTGATGAGCCGCATGAAAATCGACAGCAGCCACGGCGCGCAGGACAGCCTAGAGGCCCAACAAAACACCAAGCTCTACCGTTTCTTTAACCGCATCATGCGCCCCTTTATCGAAGGCGCACAGGCAGGCAAAAAACGCTTGATGTTGTTTGCCGCAGTAGCAGGCTTGATTGCGCTGGCGGTGTCTTTACCCGTATTTAAACTGGTGGTGCTAAAGATGCTACCTTTTGACAACAAATCCGAGTTTCAGGTGGTGGTCGATATGCCCGAAGGCACACCCGTAGAGGACACCTTAATGGTGCTTGACATCCTGTCTACCAAACTGATGAGCGTGCCTGAAATCAAGGATGTGCAGTATTACGCAGGCACCGCCGCACCCATTAACTTCAACGGCTTAGTGCGCCAATACTACCTGCGCAAGCTGCCACACCAAGGCGACATTCAGGTGAATTTGGTCGATAAAGCCCAGCGCTCACGCCAAAGCCACGACATTGCCGCCAGCGTCCGCCAAGCGCTGCAAGACCTTGGCAAGCCCTACCAAGCCAACGTCAAAGTGGTGGAAGTGCCACCTGGCCCACCGGTGATGTCGCCCTTGGTGGCCGAGGTTTACGGCCCAGATTACGACCAGCAAATCGCAGCGGCCCAAAAACTGCGCACCGTGTTTGAAAGCACGCCCGACGTGGTCGATACCGATGACATGATCGAAGCGCCCCAAGAAAAATGGCTGCTTGAAATCAACCGTGCGCGCGCCGCAAGCTTAGGCGTTGCCCAAGCCAGTATCGTGCAAGCCATCAACACCGCTTTAGGTGGTGAGGACGTCAGCTATCTGCACACCGAGCACAACAAATACCCCCTGCCCATTCGCTTGGAATTACCCGAGGGCAGCAAGGTTGAGCTAAGTGCGCTGCTGATGATGAAAGTGCGCGCCCAAAACGGCAAACTCATCGCCTTGGCGGATCTGGTTCAGGTGAAGAAAACACACATCGAGCGCAGCATTTACCACAAAAACTTACAACCTGTGGTCTTTGTTACCGCCGATATGGCTGGCGATTTAGACAGCCCGCTTTATGGCCTGTACGACATTGCCAGCAGCCTCGATAAAAACGGCCTGAACTGGGATCAATACCTGATCAAACAACCACCTGTCACCGACACCGTTGCGCTTAAATGGGATGGCGAATGGCAGATCACCTACGAAACCTTCCGCGACATGGGTATCGCCTATGCCGTGGGCATGGTGCTGATTTATCTGCTGGTCGTCAGCCACTTTCACAGCTACTTAGTGCCGCTGATTATCATGGCGCCCATTCCCTTGACCATCATTGGCGTGATGCCAGGGCACACCCTCTTTGGGGCGCAATTTACTGCCACCTCGATGATCGGCATGATCGCCCTTGCGGGCATCATAGTGCGCAACTCCATCCTGTTGGTAGACTTTATCAAGCTGGAAAGTGCCGCAGGGATGAAATTTGCCGATGCCATCATTATGGCCGCCGCCGTCCGCGCTAAACCCATTGTTCTCACGGGCGTGGCCGCCATGATTGGTGCGTTTTTTATTCTCGACGACCCTATCTTTAATGGCTTGGCCATCTCCCTAATTTTTGGGATTTTGGTTTCCACCCTGCTGACGCTGGTTGTTATTCCGCTGCTCTATTTTGCCGCCTTCCGCAAAGAGCACGCCTAACCCTAGGGGCGCATTCGCGCCCCACTCCCCACTCCCAGCGCCCAACGCCCAACGCCCAACGCCCAACGCCCAACGCCCAAATTGAACTACACTCATGACAAATTCTGACAATACGGGCAGCATCAATGAAATCTCTTCCACTTCAAACCAAGCTTTTAGTTGTCGTTAGCCTCTCTATTTTGCTGTTGGGGGCGGTGTTAGTCTGGCGCAGTTACGCAGGCATCACCGGCATCAGCGATTTACTGACTACCATGTCGGAAAAAAGCTTGAAACAAGAAGCCATCGAGCGCCTGAAAACCGAAACTTTGGCACTGAGTGAGCAAGTAAGTGGCTACATAAATTCGGCCTACTCTGTGGCACTTACCACCGCCAGCATTGCCAGCGACAGCATCCAACATCCCAACGAGCGCCTTAACCGCGTGCAGCTTAGTAATCTGCTTGAAGTCAGTTTAAGCTCCAACACCAATATCAGCTCGATCTACGCGCACTTTGAAGCCAATGCCTACGACGGCCAAGACGCGAATTATGTAAACAGCAACGCCATTCACAGCACCAAGCAAACAGGCAGTTTTGAGAGCTATTGGATTCGAGAAGACAACGGCAAAGTCGTTGCTGTTCAAGTCAAAGACCCCGAGGAAAAATACGACGCGGAAACCGACGAAAATGGCATTCGTGTTGGTGAATGGTATTTGTGCGGCAAAGAGCAGAAAAAACCCTGCATTATGGAGCCCACTTCCTACGAGATACGCCCAGGTTACACCGAGCTTATGACCAGTCTGACCGCCCCAGTACTGGTAAACGGACAATTTCGCGGGCTGGTTGGGCTGGACATCAACCTGCCGCGCTTTCAGGAATTGGCCGAAAAACTCAGTGCCTCCTTGTACCAAGGGCAAGCCAAAGTCACCCTGTTAAGCGCCAAAGGTGCGGTTGTGGCGGCCAGCCATTACCAAGATAAACTCACGCAGCGCTACCAAGCCGTAGAGCCTGAGTTGGCCACGCAGCTGATTAAGTTGTATCAGCAAGGGGGTGTGCTTGAAACCGCCGACAAGCTCTATGTGTCTGGTGAAATTCCTGTTCGCGCCGCCAATGACGCATGGTCAATTCTGATTGAAGTCCCCAAAGCTGTGGTGCTGGCGCAAATTATTACCATGAAAGCCGAAGCCGAAAGTGAAACCGCCGCCAGTGTGGGCGGGCAAGTGCTGTTGAGCATCATCATGGCAGGCTTGATGCTAAGCCTAGTCGTGCTGCTTATTCGCTCCATTGTGCAGCCCATCAACAACCTGCAACGGCAAGTTGCGCAGCTGGCCAGCGCCGACGGCGATCTGTCTCAACGCTTAACTATCGACGCTCACGCCGAGCTGATTGGTCTTGGTGGCAGTTTTAACCAATTTATTCAAAAACTCCGCGATATGGTGCTGGCTCTCAAAGACGTCAGCGCCAAGGTGCGCAACGAGTCCAGCAACAATCTGCGCACCAGCTTGCAAACCACGCAAGCCACCGATGCCCAGCAAAACGAAATCACCAACGTCGTCACCGCCACCCAAGAAATGTCGGCCACCGCCCAGCAGGTAGCCAGCATTGCCGCCGATGTCGCCACGCGCGCCAACGACATTCAAAGCGAAGTGTCACGCTCGCAACGAAACATCTCCACGGCGGTGGCCTCCTCGCTGGAGCTGACCGACAACATGAACACCGCAAGCTCCGCCATCACCCAGGTATCGGCGCGCTCTGAAGACATCAACCGTATTTTGGTGGTGATAGGCTCTATTGCCGAACAAACCAATTTGCTGGCCTTAAACGCCGCCATCGAAGCCGCCCGCGCCGGTGAACAAGGTCGAGGCTTTGCCGTGGTTGCTGACGAAGTGCGTACGCTGGCCTCCAAAACTCAAAGCTCCACGGCGGAGATTCGCAGCATGATCGACAGCCTGCAAAATGAGGTCAAACAGGCGGTGAGCATCATTGAGCTTGGCCGCACTCAGGCCACAGGGGCGATGGAGCAAACTCAGCAAGCGCATGAATCGTTGCAAAAAGTGGTGGACGCCATCACCGCCATTGCCGACCACATTCATCAAGTGGCCACGGCCGCCGAAGAACAAAGCTCGGTCAGCGAAGAAATCACCCGTAACCTCACCGTTATCGGAGATGCCGCACGCACCCTAAGCGATCTGGCACAGCACACCAACCAAAGCAGCAAACAGGTGACAGGCCAGCTCGATGAGCTGGATTTCCAGCTCAGCGCCTTGCGCAACTTAACAGGGTGTCTTTCACACCTAATCCTAAGGCTTGGGCTTGCCCCATGCCCCTCATTGTTCCCTTGGGCTTAACCCGCTAAAATCAGCGCCCTTCTTTCCCTTCTCGATGAGCTGATTTCATGCGCGCGACCGAATTTTTACTGACAACCGAAAAAGAAACGCCAGCCGATGCCGTGGTGGTGAGCCACAAGCTCATGTTGCGCGCGGGTCTGATCCGCAAACTGGCGGCTGGGCTTTACACTTGGATGCCCATTGGCCTATTAACCTTGCGCAAAGTCGAAGCCATTGTGCGTGAAGAAATGAACAAAGCCGGCGCGCAAGAAGTGCTGATGCCTGCGGTACAGCCTGCCGAGCTCTGGGAGGAAACTGGGCGTTGGTTCAAATACGGCGGCGAGCTGCTGCGCGTGAAAGACCGCCACAACCGCGACTTTTGCATTGGCCCAACCCATGAAGAAGTCATCACCGATTTAGCGCGCACCCAGCTGACCAGCTACAAACAGCTGCCCGTGAACCTCTACCAAATTCAAACCAAATTCCGCGACGAAACCCGCCCCCGTTTTGGCGTGATGCGTGCGCGTGAGTTTATTATGAAAGACGCCTACTCCTTCCACGGCAACCAAGAAAGCCTGGAAGAAACCTACCAAAAAATGCACCAAGCCTACTGCAACATTTTTAACCGTCTGGGCCTGAATTTTCGCCCTGTGATGGCCGACACGGGCTCCATTGGTGGCGCGAAATCACACGAATTTCAAGTTCTGGCCAACTCAGGCGAGGACGACATCGTTTTCTCCAACAGCAGCGACTACGCCGCCAACATCGAGCTGGCCGAAGCCTTAGCACCCGCAGGCGCGCGCCCTGCCCCCAGCCAAGCACTCAGCAAAGTAGCCACACCCAATGCCCAAAGCATCGAAGAAGTGGCTGCATTCTTGAAAGTACCTGCAAGCCAAGTGCTCAAAGCCATAGTGGTGCGCGGTGCCGATGACGAAGGCAAACCCGCCGCGCCCGTGGTGTTTTTCTTGCGCGGCGATCACGAACTCAACGAAGTAAAAGCCGAAAAAACCCCCGCTTCTGCAGAAAAAGGCGCCAACAAAGAAATGAGGAGTGAAAAAAACACCCCATTTCGTAGGAAAATAGTGAAAAACGTACTATGTGGCTCTTCCTGTGTAGACGTAGAAAGAGTGTGTGAAATGTCTTTTTTTATAAGCCGATGAATATTAGGGTCTCTCCTTACAG
>JAYRHO010000164.1:0-2196 GCA_041907245.1 Saccharospirillaceae bacterium | reverse complement strand
TCAGCATATCTTCAGGGTTTTCGGGTAAATCCAAGCGTGGATACAGGCCGTCTATGTGCATCAGCGCGTAGCCGTGCACTCCCGCCCAAATGCTGCCAACCATCTGTTGGCTTGGACCTAGAACGAAAGCGCCGCTTTTTTGGCCCTCCTCAATAAATTGGCGCAACAAGGCAAAGGCGGCCTCACCCGATTCCACCAAATGCGGATAGGCTTCGCGGTCTTTGATGGCGGGGCCAAACATCAGCCGATATTTTTCTGGGTTTTGAATGGCGTAATTCACATAAGCGGCGGTGGCGAGGCGAATTTTGTCGATGGCGGGGCTGATTTCCAGCAGGGGCTGGATGGTGGCTTGCGCCAGCTCGACAAAGGCCAGTGCGGCAATTTCGGCCAATAGGGCTTCTTTGTCGGCAAAGTGACGATAGGGCGCGGTGGCGGATACCCCCACTTTGCGAGCCAGTGCGCGCAGGCTGAGGTTATCGACGCCTTGAGCGCGGATTTCGCCAATGGCTTCGTCCAGCAGCGCTTGGCGCAGGTTGCCGTGGTGGTAGTTTTGTTCGTTTTTATTCATTTGTTTGCTTCATGTAATCACTGCACACATTTTGGTTGACCGATTTTAGAGGCTCGTTCTAGTATGTGTGCATTGTAAACATTCATCCCAAGATAACAATAAAAGGGGATTTCCATGCGAAGCCGCGCATTATGCCGCAAGGCCGTTTTATCCGTTGCTGTTTTTTTCTCTGTTGCTGTTTTTGCCCAAGAGCCGTTGCCTGTGCAGGTGGTCAGTGCGCATTGGCAAGATTACGCGCGCCCCGTGCCCTTAAGTGGCCTGCTGGAAAATAAATCCGAGCAGAACCTGGCCTTTAAAGTGGGCGGTTTCGTGCGCCAAACCCGTGGTTTTGCGGGACAGTGGGTAAAAGAGGGCGAGGTGTTGGCCACCTTGAACCTAGAAGAAATCGACGCTCAGGTCGCCAAAGCGCAGTCGGTGCTGGATAACGCTGAGCGTAATCTGGAGCGTTTTGAAAATTTGCGTGGCAAAGACGCACTCTCCGATGAGCAGTTGCAAGCCGCGCAAACACGCATGGACGTGGCGCGCTCGGATTTGACCGTGGCCAAATTCAACCAGCGCCATGCGGTGATTCGTGCGCCCGCCGATGGCCGTGTGCTGAAGCGTTTTGTCGAAGCCAACGAAATGGTTGCACCGGGCACGCCCGCCTTTTTATTCGCACCCAAGCAAAGTGGCTGGGTGCTGCGCGCCAATGTCACCGATCGCGATATCGTGCGCCTAAGCCTAAACGACAAGGCGCAGGTCTTTTTGGATACTTACCCTGGTGTGGTCTTTAGTGCGCAGGTCAACGAGTTGGCGGCGCGTGCGGGGTTGACGCAAACCTTTGCAGTGGAGCTGCGCGTGACTCCGCAAGCGGCTTATCCGTTTTTGGCGGGTTTTGTGGGCAAGGCGGAAATCATTCCTGAAAAAACCCGCAAGGTTTTGCTCTTGCCGACGACGGCTTTAGTGCACGCTTCGCGCCCTCAGGCCATTCGTGAGGTGGGCGTGCAAAGTGAGGTTGAGGTCTTTGTACTCAAAGACGGTAAGGCCTCGTTGCGCAAAGTGCCGCTGATTGCCTTGGTCAACGGCAATATGGTGATTGCCTCGGGCTTGAACGAAGGTGAGCAGGTGGTGACGACGGGCGCCGCTTATTTAAGTGAAGGTCGTGCTGCCAAAATCGTGCCCTTGGTCGCGCAATAAGGAGCCAGTATGAAAATTCCAGAACTGGCGATTAAAAACCACCTTGCGACCTTTATGGCTTTTGTCATTTTGTTTGTCGCAGGTGTGGCGGCTTTTTTTACCATGCCGCGCTCAGAGGATCCGCACTTTGATTTCCCCTCTACCTTGGTCTTGGTGGTGGCACCTGGCACGACCGCAGCCGACATGGAAAAGCTTGTCGTCGATCCCATCGAAAGTGAAATCAACGAGCTCGATGACCTGAAATTCATTCGCACCAACATCGAAGACGGCATGACCAGCCTGCATGTGGAGTTTTTCTTTGGTGTCGATGGCACGAAGAAGTACGACGACGTGGTGGCGGCGCTGAATAAAGTCCGAGATCAGCTCCCAGGCAACGTGACGGCCATTAAAACGCTGAAACTAGAGCCTTCGGACGTCAGCATGTTGCAGCTGGCCTTGGTGTCCGATCAGGC
>JAYRHO010000163.1:0-3896 GCA_041907245.1 Saccharospirillaceae bacterium | reverse complement strand
GCCAGGAATGTGCTCTTGCGCGGCTTCAAAGAGTTGTTCAGATTTTGAAATTTGGTAAGTCATCATTCGTTCTCAGTATTAAATTAGCTTGGAGCTTGGAGCGCTTGGTCGGGTATCGCATCAGAAACACGCCGTAAATACTTCCCTGTAGGCTCGGACATGGCATCCATGCCATATACGGTTTCTTCTCGCGATACCCGTTCAAGCTTTTAATTGCGCCCAACGCCCAACGCCTCGCGGCTTCATCAAAACGGTTTTACCACCACCAAAATGACGATGGCGATGAGTAAAAACACGGGTACTTCATTAAACCAACGATAAAACACATGGCTTCTTTGGTTTTGATCGGTGGCAAAGGTTTTTACCAGATGGCCACAGTAAAAGTGGTAAGCCAGTAAAAACACCACAAGCAACAGCTTGATGTGCATCCAGTGGCCTTGCAAAAACGCAGGGGTAATCCACAAAAGCCAAGAGCCTAGCATCACCACCGCCACCATAGAGGGCGTCATAATGCCGCGATAGAGCTTGCGCTCCATGGTTTTAAAACGCTCTTGTGAGGCTTTATCTTCGGCGGCGGCGTGATACACAAACAAACGCGGTAAATAAAAAATCGCGGCAAACCAAGTTACCACCGCAATAATATGAAAGGCTTTGACCCAAAGCATGGTAAGGAGTCCTTCGGTACTCATAAGCTAGTAGACGCGCTATTATACGCACTTTCGCCAAAACGTGGCGTGTTATCCAAGAGGAACCTCAAGTGATTAAAGTCGGTATCGTTGGTGGCACGGGTTACACCGGTGTCGAGCTGCTCAGAATCCTAGTCAACCACCCTGAGGTGGAATTAAAAGTCATCACTTCGCGCAGTGAAGCAGGTATGCCTGTGGCGGATATGTATCCCAGCTTGCGTGGGCACACGGATCTGGCTTTTTCTGTGCCCGATGTTGCCGATTTGGCCGAGTGTGATGCGGTATTTTTTGCCACACCCCATGGTGTGGCGCATTCGATGGCGGCTGAAATTTTAAACACAGGCGCGCGTGTTTTAGACTTGTCGGCCGACTTCCGCCTGCAAGACGCCGACGACTGGGAAAAATGGTACGGCCAGCCTCATGGGGCGCGCGACATTCTGCCGCAAGCTGTGTATGGCCTGCCAGAAGTAAACCGCGAAGCCATTAAAAAAGCCAAGCTTATTGCCGTGCCAGGCTGCTACCCCACTTCGGTGCAGCTGGGCTTGTTGCCTTTGCTGGAAGCGGGGCTGGTGGATGAGCAAACCATCATCGCCGATTGTAAATCGGGGGTGTCGGGTGCAGGTCGTGGTGCCAGCGTAGGCTCACTCTTTTGTGAGGCTGGGGAATCTTTAATGGCTTATGCCGTCAAAGGCCATCGCCACTTGCCAGAGATTAAACAGGGCTTAAAGCGTGCCGCAGGCCGTGATGTGGCCTTAACCTTTGTGCCGCATTTAACGCCCATGATTCGTGGCATCCATGCGACGCTTTATGCCCAAGCAAAAGGATTAACTCAGGCTAGACTGCAAGAGCTTTACGAAAAGCGTTACGCCAACGAGCCCTTTGTGGATGTGATGCCAGCGGGTAGCCACCCCGCAACGCGCAGCGTGCGTGGCAGCAATTTCTGCCGTATCGCGGTGCATTACCACGAGCAAACTGGCCAGATTATCGTGCTTTCGGTCATCGACAATCTGACCAAAGGCGCATCAGGCCAAGGCGTACAAAACTTAAATATCATGTTCGGTTTGCCCGAACGCATGGGCTTGGCGCAGGTAGCCTTGCTTCCCTAGAAAAATAACAAGGAGACACAGATGGCAGTAGTGAAAGGCAGCGAACAGGACAGGCTGGTTATCCAGCATTACAAACCTTGGGAACGTACAAAAAGTCTGCTGTATTTCGCCCTCTGTGTTATCGCTGTTGCCCTTGGTAGCTATTTTGCTGGGCTGTATGGCTCGATGGATATCATCCAAAGCCTGCGTTCAGAGCGCGACACGTTGCAAGCGCGTTTGGATGAGGCCGAAGTGCATTTGGCCGATGCCACGCAAAAAATCAGCGTGCTGGAAAAAGGCGGAGAAGTAGACCGCCAGGCTTCAGAAGGCGTGCGCCAAACCGTTAAAGATCTCAAAAATCAAATCGCGACTTTGCAAGAAGAGGTCGCCTTCTATAAAAGTACGTTACGCCCAGCCAGCAACGACAAAGGTCTGCGGGTCAGCAAAATGGACGTAACGGCCCTAGACACTCCCAACCGCTATCGCTATTCGGTCACCTTGGCGCAGGTAACCGATAACAGCTCTTACATTGCAGGCATTGCCGCCATTAGCGTGGTAGGCGTGCGCAATGGCGAGCAGGTGAGTATTCCTTTGCGCGATTTAGACCCAAGCGTCAGTGAGCTGGGCGTGAAGTTCCGTTTTCGTTATTTTCAAGAAGTGGCAGGCGAGGTTTCTTTGCCTGATCAATTTAAACCCGAGCAATTACAAGTGGTGCTGCAAGCCTCCGGCGATAAAGCGCAGCGTGTAGAGCAAACCGCAGAATGGCCCCATTAAGGAGAGGCTTATGTTTAACAACAACAAAGATAAAGGCGCTACCACGCATTACGACACGCTGATTTCGGCCAAAACAGAAATCATTGGCGATGTAAAATTTTCAGGCGGCCTACACATTGATGGCTTTGTTAAGGGTAATTTGATTGCCGAAGCGGGTTCGGGGGCCGTGGTGCGAGTTAGCGATAAAGGCCGCGTCGAGGGGCAAATCACTTCGCCAAATATCATTATCAATGGCAATGTGTTGGGTGATGTGCATGCGCTTGAATACATTGAGCTGGCTAAAAAAGCCCAAGTACAGGGCGATGTGTACTATCAAATGATGGAAATGGTGATGGGTGCGGAAGTGAACGGCAAGCTGCATCATCAGCCTAAAGGTAAAAAGGTAGAAGCACCTACCACAGGCGCTGCACCTAAAGTTGACTAAAACACTCTGGAAAACCGATAATCCGCGTTGTTTCTACCCCTTTAGAGAGAGCTATGAGCGCAGTTAATTCGGCTTTTCCCATTGAGCTAACCCAAGCCGCACAAGATAAAATTCGTACCCTGTTACAAGAAGAGGCTGACGAAGCCTTGTGTTTGCGCGTGTTTGTCACAGGCGGCGGCTGTTCGGGTTTTCAATACGGTTTCACCTTTGACGATGACAAAGCCGAAGACGACACTTACATCGAAAAAGCGGGCGTGCGCGTGCTGGTGGATGCGCTCAGTTACAGCTATTTAACTGGCTCGATTCTGGACTACCAAGAAAGTATCGAAGGCGCTAAGTTCGCAGTGGTCAATCCTGCGGCGGCTTCAACCTGTGGTTGCGGCTCGTCGTTTTCAATTTAAAAATTCAAATAAAAATAAAAGGCCAGTTATGCGCACCTTGAGTCTGTGTTTGGGGTTATTGTTTGCTGTCTCTATTCAGGCGGCTGATCCTGCAGTGCTTGAGCCTACAGAAAAAAGTGCCGTCGCACAGCCTGCTGCTACTGCGGCTTTATATCTGTTGCAAGCGCACAGCGCCGCTGATCTGCAAGCCTTATTGGAACGTGCGCAAGCGCTGGGTGATGCGCAAAAAATAGCGCTCGCCTCGCCCATAGAGATGGTGTTGCAGGATGAAAGCCTGATTGTTTTTACGCGCAAGCACTACCGTGAGCATAAAACTCTGGTTGATCTGGCGGCACGCTTGGCGGCCTTTAATGTTATTACGATTAAAGTTGGAGAGGATGCTTTGCAGCAGGCCAATCTAAGCCGTAACGATCTGCCGTCTTTTGTGCGGAGCGTGAAGGATAGCTCAGCCGAGATACAGCGCTTGCGTCAGCAGGGCTATCAGCCATTAAGCGTAGAATACCCCGCCTAAAATACGTTCACCTTG
>JAYRHO010000162.1:0-2295 GCA_041907245.1 Saccharospirillaceae bacterium | reverse complement strand
ATAGGGTTGGTTCGACAACCACCCAAACCGCCCGCATTCAAACGCCAAACGCCAAACGCCAAACGCCAAACGCCAAACGCCGAACAAAAACATCATCAACTTCACGCCCAAATAATCACCATGACTTCCCTAAAAGACCTCGAACAACGCGATAGTTTTATTGGCCGTCACTTGGCCTCCAATGGCGCAGGCCCCACCGCCGCAGAAGAAGCCAAATTACTGGCGACGCTTGGCGTAAAATCGCTGGAAGACCTCACCAAAGAAATCGTACCCGCTGCCATCTTGCGTGCGCCATTTTTAACCCGTGAGCCCATGAGCGAGTTCGCGGCCACAAATTACCTAAAAAGCATCGCCGCCAAGAACCAAGTCTTTAAAAGCTACATTGGCATGGGCTACCACGATGTGATTATGCCTGCGGTTATTGCGCGCAACGTGTTGGAAAACCCTGGCTGGTACACCGCCTACACCCCTTACCAGCCTGAAATTGCTCAGGGTCGCTTGGAAGCCATTTTGAACTACCAACAAATGGTGCTGGATATGACGGGCATGAAGCTGACCAATGCGTCATTGCTCGATGAAGGCACGGCCGCCGCTGAAGCCATGGCGATGGCCAAGCGCAGCGTGAAAAAGAACAAAGCCAATGCGTTTTTTGTCGATGAAAACTGTTTACCACAAACCATCGATGTAGTGAAAACCCGCGCTTACGGTTTTGGCTGGGATGTCATTGTCGGAAAAGCTGACGAGGCCGTGAATCACGATATTTTCGGTGTGCTGCTTCAGTACCCAGGCAAAAACGGCGAAGTGCGCGATTTCACCGATTTAATTTCTGCATTGCATGAAAAAGACGTGATCGCCGCTGTGGCCACCGATTTAATGGCATTAGTGAAACTCAAAACCCCCGCCGATATGGGGGCAGACATCGCTTTGGGTAACGCCCAGCACTTTGGCGTGCCTATGGGCTTTGGTGGCCCTCACGCGGCTTTCTTTGCCACTCGTGATGCTTATAAACGCTCAATGCCTGGCCGTATTATCGGTGTGTCCATCGACGCCCAAGGCAAGCCCGCGCTGCGTATGGCACTGCAAACCCGTGAGCAACACATTCGCCGCGAGAAAGCCAACTCCAATATCTGTACCGCACAGGTATTGCTGGCGAACCTCAGCTCCTTCTATGCAGTATATCACGGCCCTGAAGGCTTAAAGAAAATCGCTAGCCGTATTCACCGTTTAACCAATATCTTGGCCGCAGGCTTAAAAGAAAAAGGCGTTGAACTGGTCAACCACTCTTGGTTCGACACCCTGACCTTCAAAGTCGCCAACCGCGCTGAAGTCTTAGCCCGCGCACAGGCGGCTGAGCTAAACCTGCGTGACGACAACGCCTTGGGGTTAGGCGGCGATACCCTAGGTGTAAGCATCAGCGAAAAAACCTCAGGCGCAGACATCAACGAACTCTTTGACGTCATCCTTGGCGATAATCACGGTTTAGACGCTTATGTGCTGGACACCCAACTGTTCGCGCCCAACGCCCAACGCCCAGCACCCAACGGCATTCCTGCGAACTTAGAACGCACCAGCGCCTTCCTAACGCACCCTACTTTCAACCGCTACCACAGCGAGCATGAAATGCTGCGTTACATGAAAAAGCTGGAGTCCAAAGACTTGGCCATGAACCACAGCATGATTACGCTGGGCTCGTGCACCATGAAGCTTAACGCCACCACAGAGATGATTGCGGTGTCTTGGCCAGAGTTCGCCAACATGCACCCCTTTGCACCCAAAGCGCAAACCCAAGGCTATTTGCAATTAGTGGGCGAACTGGAAACCTACCTGAAAGAAATCACGGGCTTTGATGCCATCAGCATGCAGCCTAACTCGGGCGCGCAAGGCGAATACGCTGGGCTTTTGGCGATTAAGAAATACCACGAAAGCCGTGGCGACAGTCACCGCGATGTCTGCTTAATTCCGCGTTCGGCACACGGCACCAACCCCGCTTCGGCCATCATGGCGTCGATGCAGGTGGTGGTGACCGACTGCGACGAGCAAGGCAACGTCGATTTTGCCGACCTCAAAGCCAAGGCCGAAGAAGTGGCCGACCGTCTTGCCTGCGTGATGATTACTTACCCGTCTACACACGGCATTTACGAGCAAGGCATTCGTGAAATTTGCGATTTGATTCACAGCCTAGGCGGCCAAGTCTATATGGACGGCGCGAACCTCAACGCACAGGTAGGCATAACTCAGCCTGCCTTTATTGGCGCGGACGTGTCGCACATGAACCTGCACAAAACCTTCGCCATT
>JAYRHO010000161.1:0-4216 GCA_041907245.1 Saccharospirillaceae bacterium | reverse complement strand
TGCACGCGCGCGGCCACGGACTGAGCCAACGCCTGCGCGAGCTCTGTGGCATCGCTAAATGGTTGAATATCCATAACGCCCTCCTCTTAGGCATTGTTAGGCATTTTCATCCCACAATCTGCCATCGCGCGCCAACAATAAGGTCGCCGCCGCAGGCCCCCAGCTGCCTGCGGTATAGGTTTCAGGGCGCTGCTCGCTGTCTTGCCAATGACGCAGCACAGGGTCAACCCACTGCCAGGCCGCCAATAATTCATCGTGGCGTAAAAATAAAGTTTGGTTGCTATTGAGCGCATCGAGTAACAAACGCTCATAAGCTTCGGGCACGCGCGCTTGACGACTATTGGATGGGTTTAAGCTCATGTTCATGGGGCGCACATTCATGCCAGGGCCTATGCGTTTTTCGCACAATTGCAACCGAATGCCTTCGTCGGGCTGAAGCCTGAACGTTAATTTATTAGCCATGGTGTCTTTGTGCTGTAGCGGGAAAATCGAATGCGGAATGGCCTTAAAATACACCACAATTTCACAAGCGCGTTCGGGCATGCGCTTACCCGTACGCAAATAAAATGGCACACCTGCCCAGCGCCAGTTTTCAATTTCAACTTTTGCCGCCACATAGGTTTCGGTCAAGCTTTTATTATCCACCCCTTGTTCATCGCGATAACGAGGTACGGGCTGGCCTTCACTCACCCCTGAACCGTATTGGCCACAGACGACATTCTCGCTGATAGCTCGCCCATCTAAGGGTTTTAAAGCTTTTAATACTTTGACTTTTTCATCGCGAATGCTATCGGCATCCAAGCGCGCGGGTGGCTCCATCGCGGTAATGCACAGCAACTGCAACAAATGATTTTGCAACATATCGCGCATGGCACCGACCTTGTCGTAAAAGCCCGCACGCTTTTCCACGCCCAAGGTTTCGGAAATCGTAATTTGAATATGGTCGATGTATTTGTGGTTCCATTGGTGCTCAAAAATGGAATTGGCAAAGCGCAACACCAATAAGTTTTGCACGGTTTCTTTGCCTAAATAATGATCGATGCGATAAATCTGCTGCTCTAAAAAATAACGCCCGACCTGCTCGTTAATTTCTTGTGCCGAAGCCAAGTCATGGCCTATGGGTTTTTCAATAACGATTTTGCTGCGGCTTTGAATCAGCCCTGCGGCCGACAAGCCTTGGCAGATAGGAATATAAAGCTCTGAACCCGTAGCCAAATAATAAAGACGATTGCAATCTTCCGTAGACAGCTGCGCTTTTAAGACAGAAAAATGCGCACTCTGGCTGACATCCAAACTGACGCACTGAAGCATAGCCAAAAAGGCTTGCCAATGCTGTTCGTCTTGATATTCCAAGGGCACTTGCTGGCAAATCGCTCGATGTACCTTTTCAATAAAGGCGTCATCGCTCAGCTTTTGCCTTGTCAAAACCAAGATTTTACCCAAGTGCAAATGACCATCGCGTTGCAGCATATAAAGTGCGGGCAACAGCTTGCGCAAAGCCAAATCACCTAAACCACCAAAAAGCACAATTTCAAAGGGGCTAGATACCTGCATAAAAATTCTCCTAAAAAACCTTAGCAGCTTAGCCAATAATTCTATTTAAATCCTTGTTATTACTTATTTTCTGCGGTTTTTGTTGACAAAGGAATGAGAGCCTTTAATATGCGCCTCGCGTTAAGGTGTTCCTCGATAGCTCAGTCGGTAGAGCAGCGGACTGTTAATCCGTTGGTCACTGGTTCAAGTCCAGTTCGAGGAGCCAACTTAACCCCCCTTCTGTGTTTCTCGCTGTTTCTTTTTCTGGTTATTATCGCTGCCATTTCCCCCTGCTCCCGCGCCCAACGCCCAACGCCCAACGCCCAACGCGTATTTTAAGCAAAAAAAAAGCGACCCTAAGGCCGCTTTTAAACTCTTACCGTCTTATTTAACGATGTCCAGCAGTTCAACTTCGAACACCAGCGCAGAGTTAGCAGGGATTTTAGGGCTTGGGCTACGAGCGCCATAGGCCAAATCCGCAGGGATAGTCAGCTTCCACTTGTCGCCAACGTGCATCAATTGCAGGGCTTCTACCCAACCTTGAATCACGCCACCAACAGGAAACTCAGCAGGTTGACCGCGCTCTACCGAGCTGTCGAACACCGTGCCATCGGTCAAGGTGCCGTGATAGTGCACACGCACCACGTCGTCGATCTTAGGCTGTGCAGCACCAGCTGGAGCGGCTGTGATGACTTGGTATTGCAAGCCAGAAGCCGTTACTTTAACGCCGTCTTTCTTAGCATTTTCTTCTAAGAATTTTTTGCCTGCTGCGGCCGCAGCATCATTTAAAGCTTCTTGCTTTTGCATTTGTTCTTCACGGATTTTGTCAAACGCAGCGGCGATGACTTCATCCGTTAAACGGGGTTCTTTGCCTTCTAAGGCATCGCGAATACCCGCAGCAACGGCGTCGGCATTTACTTTAACGTCTTCTTGGCCAAGCTGACGGCCAATGTTCAAACCTACACCATAGCTGGCTTGGTCTACATGGTTTTCCAGCTTTACTGAGTCGCCCACTAAATCCCCCATTTTACAACCTGTTAGTAACATGGCACCGAGTACAACGACAGGTGCGGCTTTCATTAATTTCATAGTGCATCCTACGATTATTGTTTTAAAGAGTGCGTACAGTACTACATAAATACCGTCGTGCCTATGATTTCAAACTGCCGAAAAAGGTTTCTTATTCTAAAGCCAATTTCTTCACGCTCTTTCACAGAAACTCACTAAAAGTTCGTACAAAAAATCAACGCTGCACAGGGAAAATCCAGGCCTATGCAAGCAAAATCGCTCCCATCATCTATGCTTGTTTTGGACTTTAGCTGGCGAGTTACTATGCGATACTGCATTCTCTTTTTTACTTTAGTTGTGTCGGGTTGTTTGCCGCATTACGAACCCCCGCTTACGCTAGGAACCAACCTTTGGATCGGGTACGAGCCGCTGTATTTGGCGCGTGAGCTCGACTATTACCGAAATCAGAATATCCGCCTTGTTGAATTAGGCTCGACCAGCCAAGCGCTGGATGCGTTACGCGTTGGCAAACTCGATATGGCGGCCGTAACCCTAGACGAAGCCATTTTACTGACTCAAGAAAACCTCCCTATTAAAGTGATTTGGGTAATGAACATTTCCGCAGGGGCGGATGCTCTGGTCGTCAAGCCTCAGATCAAACAAGCCAGCGATTTGCGCGGCAAACGCATCGGCGTTGAGCAAACCGCCGTTGGCGCTTATTTGCTTAGCAGTTTTTTAGCCCGCACAGGGCTGGAGCTTGCCGAGATCAAAATCGTTTCTCTGCCTTTGGATGAGCACTTGCCTGCCTGGAAAAGCCAAAAAGTGGATGCCCTAATTACCTTCGACCCCGTTTTGCAAGCCGTTTTAAAACAAAATGGCCGAGTACTCTTTGATAGCCGTGCCATGCCTGGAGAGGTCGTGGACGTATTGGTTGCGCGCAAAGAAGCCCTCGCCTGTTGCAGTGAGCGCATCGAGCATCTTATTAAAGGCCAGCAAAAAGCCTTGGTGTATCTGGCTACACACCCACAAGCGGCGCAGGAGTTAATGGCCAAACGCTCGCAAAGCACCCGTGCCGATATTGCCGCCGCCCTGACGGGCTTGGAATTACCCAACCAGCAACAAAATCATCAGCTATTGCACGCTCTACAGCACAACGATGCACCTCTGACACAAAGTGCTCAGCGTTTAGCGCAAATCATGTATCGCAGCGGCCTGATTCCACAAAGCGTGGATGTTAGCAAGCTGGTCGATGATCGTTTCGCCCATAAGGAGCTCTGATGAAACCCACTGTGCGCGCCATTTCGCTCAAGCTGTGGCTTCCGATTACCATTTTGCTCTTTGGCCTGTTGTTATTTGCCCTGCTGGTCGTAATGCAATTACGCAGCTACGAGCGCGATCTTAATACCTTTATCAATCAAACTGCGCACGATGAACTGCTGCGCACACAACGTGCTATTGAAGTCACGCTTCGCCGCGATGACAACGTCGGTGTAGATGGCATCATTTCAGAGCTGAGCCTAAACCCCAGTGTCGCTTATGCCCTACTTTGGGATGCGCATGGCTGGGTTATGAGCGCCACACAATTTGCCTGGAAAGGCCAGCGGGTTGAAAACGTGCTGTCCAACTACGAGCAGCTTCCTATCGGCCAATGGCAACAGCTGTGGCAAGAGTCTTT
>JAYRHO010000160.1:0-3653 GCA_041907245.1 Saccharospirillaceae bacterium | reverse complement strand
TAATGAACTTCGACGGCGCGAAAGGCTGGTTGATTGGGCCAGAAAACAAAGGCCTGAACTGCATGTTCACCTTTATGAATACCGCTCGTATCGGTACCGCTTTGCAAGGCGCTTCTGCGGCTGAAGCTTCATTCCAAGGCGCGCTGGCTTATGCCAAAGACCGTTTGGCGATGCGTTCTTTGACTGGCCCTAAAGCCCCAGAAAAAGCCGCTGACCCCATCATTGTGCACCCAGACGTGCGCAAAATGCTGCTCACCCAAAAAGCCTTCGCCGAAGGCGGTCGCGCCCTGATTTATTTAACTGCACAACAAGCAGACTTGGTAAAACACGGCGAAACCGAAGAAATCCGTAAAGCCGCAGACGAAACTCTGGGCTTCTTAACCCCTATCGCCAAAGCCTTCTTAACTGAAATCGGCTACGAAGCCACCAACCTCGGTGTGCAAGTATTCGGCGGCCACGGCTTTATCGCCGAGTGGGGCATGGAACAGCTGGTGCGTGATACCAAAATCGCCTGTATCTACGAAGGCACCACAGGTATCCAAGCGCTGGACTTGTTAGGCCGTAAAGTGCTGATGACCCAAGGTGCATCACTGCGTAACTTCACCAAGCAAATCCACAAGTTCTGCCAAGCCGAAGAAGGCAATGCTGAACTGGCTCATTTGATCAAGCCTCTGGCTGAAATCAACAAAGAGTGGGGCGATCTGACCATGAAGATTGGTATGGCTGCCATGAAAAACCGCGACGAAGTCGGCTCTGCCTCTGTGGATTACCTGATGTACTCAGGCTACGCCGTATTGGCTTACCTGTGGGCGCGTATGGCCAAGGTTTCACAAGACGCACTGGCCGCTGGCACTTCAGAAGAAGCTTTCTACAAAGCCAAGCTGACCACTGCCAAGTTCTACTTTGCTCGCGTACTGCCACGCACCAAAGGCCATGCAGCCTCTATGGTAGCGGGTGCAGACACCCTGATGGATTTAGCAGAAGAAGACTTCGCGTTCTAAGGTGTTGAAGCTATTGCGCTCGCTGTAGCTGTGTTGGGGGGGGTGTAATTCATAACACCCCTGTCATTCCGCGCGCAGTCGCGGAATCCATGACATCCTTAGATCCTGCGACTTCGCGCAGGATGACACGCGCTCGGCTCTAGATCCTAGACTTTAAAAAAACCGCGCCCGTCGCGGTTTTTTTCTATAGAATACCGCCCACTTTTTGTGGCCTTATCAAACTTAGAGGTATCTCATGCCTGAATATAAAGCTCCCTTGCGCGACATGCGCATTGTTCTCAATGAAGTATTTGAAGCCGATAAACTCTGGGCCTCTTTGGCGGGTTTAAATGGCGTGGTGGACGTAGAAACCGCCGAGGCTATTTTGGAGTCTTGCGGCCAGATCGCCAGCGAAGTGCTCGCCCCCTTAAACCGCAATGGCGACGAAGTCGGCTCCACTTGGAAAGACGGCGTGGTTACCGAAGCCCCAGGTTTTAAAGAAGCCTACAAAACTTACGTTGAAGCGGGCTTGAACGGCCTAGGTGGCAACCCCGAATACGAAGGTATGGGTATGCCCAAGACCTTGGTTGGCCAAGTCGAAGAAATGATCCAAGGCTCGAATATGTCCTTTGGCTTGCTGCCCATGCTCACCGCAGGCGCGTGCTTGTCTTTGAATGCCCACGCCAGCCAAGAGCTGAAAGCCAAATACCTGCCCAATATGTACTCGGGCGTTTGGGCGGGCGCGATGGACCTCACTGAGCCACACGCAGGCACAGACTTAGGCATTATCCGCACCAAGGCCGTCCCCAATGCCGATGGTTCTTACGCGGTAACAGGCACCAAGATTTTCATCACTTGGGGCGAGCACGACATGGCCGAAAACATCATTCATCTGGTGCTGGCCAAGCTCCCCGACGCCCCCGCAGGCCCCAAAGGCATCTCCTTGTTCCTCGTACCTAAGTTTTTGGTCAACGATGACGGCTCCTTGGGCGCGCGCAACACCTACTCTTGCGGCTCCATCGAACACAAAATGGGCATCAAAGGCTCGGCCACTTGCGTGATGAACTTTGACGGCGCGAAAGGCTGGCTGGTTGGTGAAGAAAACAAAGGCTTGGCCTGCATGTTCACCATGATGAACTACGAGCGTTTGGGTGTGGGTATCCAAGGCTTAGGTGCAGCAGAAAACTCCTATCAAAATGCCGTGGCCTACGCCCGCGACCGTATTCAAAGCCGCGCGCCCACAGGTGCAGTGGACAAGAGCAAAGCCGCCGACCCCATCATCGTGCATCCCGATGTGCGTCGTATGCTGATGACCATGCGCGCCTTTGTCGAAGGCTCGCGCGCGTTCTCAACCTATGTGGCTAAATGGCTGGACATCACCAAGTTCTCCGACGTCGCCGAAGACAAAGAACACGCCGAAGCCATGGTGGCCTTGCTTACGCCTGTAGCGAAAGCCTTCTTAACCGACGTGGCCTTTGAATCGGCGGTGGCAGGCCAACAAGTCTTTGGTGGTCATGGCTTTATTCGCGAATGGGGGCAAGAACAGTTGGTGCGCGATCTGCGTATCACCCAGATTTACGAAGGCACCAACGGCATTCAAGCGTTGGACTTAGTCGGTCGTAAAGTCGCCGCCAACAACGGCGCGTTCTACAAGCTTTTTGTTGCCGACGTACAAGCCTTTATCGACGGTCAAGCAGGCAATGCCAAAGCCGCTGAATTTATCGCGCCCTTAAAGGCCGCTTTAGCCAACCTCGACGACCTCACGCAGTGGGTAATTGCACGTTCAGCCAGCAACCCCAATGAAATTGGTGCGGCATCGGTTGAATACTTGCATACCTTCGGCTACACCGCCTTTGCCTTTATGTGGGCAAAAATGGCGGTAGTCGCTTTAGCCAATGACGGCGAGTTCTACAGCGCGAAAGTAGCAACCGCACGTTTCTATATGCAGCGCTTGTTGCCTCGTACTCAGGGATTGATTGCGGCGGTGAAAGGTGGCAGTGAAACACTGTATGGCTTAAGCGCCGAACAGTTCTAAGCGGTAGGAATACCGCTACAGGCTTGAGCTTGTAGCGGTATTTTCTTTATTGCTCTGTGCAAAACTTCTTAATCATTTCATCCATCTTGGCGTTTTGCTCGCTGCGCTCGCTGTCTGAGAGCGGGCGGAAGCTGCCATCGGCTTGCTGATAGCGACGGCTGTAATTCTCAGATAAGTTCTTCTTGTGCTCGGTCGCAATACGGCAATTTTCTTGTGCTTGTTTGGCGTCGATGCTGGCTGGAATGGTGGTTTTACTTTGGCTATTCGCCGCAGTGCCATCGTTTGTGGCGGCATTGGTAAGGGCGGTGGCAGGTGCAGCGGCATGGGCGGCATCCGAACCGAGCTGTGGCTGACCCTTGACGTTCAGCTTCTCGGCGTTGTTGTCACGCGGCGGCTGGCTGGAAAAATGCACTTGCCCTTTAGCATCCGTCCAACGATAAATCTTTTCTGCCTGAACCCAGCTACTGCCTAAGCTCAAACTCAAGCCCAAACCCGTGACAAACAAAGTAGTAAGCGTGCGCATAAATATCCTTCTGTGCTAAATAAACCCAAATTTTACAGTACTGAACAGTTCTAAAAACGCTGCACCAGAATCATTTAAATGCTAGTTAGCATTCAGGCTGAGCTTGCGCGCGCAG
>JAYRHO010000159.1:0-4586 GCA_041907245.1 Saccharospirillaceae bacterium | reverse complement strand
TTATTGGCAATAAAGGTTTGCTGCGGCTTGATGATGCCTAAAACAGGCGTAACCAAATAACCAAAGCGCGACACCACCTGATCCAATTCGGTTAGCACCAATATTTGACTGGGATCCAGTGCCACCTCCTCCTGCGCCTCTCTTAGGGCGGTCGCCACTATGCTGGCATCGGTGCTATCACGTTTCCCTCCTGGAAAAGCCACCTCGCCTTGGTGCGAAGACAGGGACATGGCTCGACGCGTTAGCAAAATTTTAGGATCGGCTTCGTCGGTGATGGCACAGAGTACGCCTGCCTCGTGCAGGCTTGGCTGTGCGATTTTGCGCGGGGTGAAATCCACCAAACGCTCATCAAGATAACGATATAAATGCGATTTTTGCATACAAATTTTCTAATGATTTTCTCGTATATTAAACGTTTTCAAGCCTCAATACCGCAAAAGCAGGCTCCTCATAAGGATGCGCCGCTTTTAGCGCCGCCACCGCCGCGCCGATGCAATCATCCGCGCACACCATCTCCACGCGGTATTCCGCAACCCGCTCAAGCTCTAGCGCCTGCCCCAAAAAAGGCTGCGCCCCAAGCAGCGGGCGAAACTGCCCTTCCCCCAACACCTGCCACGCACAGCAATCATACAGGCCAATACGCCCCGCTCCTGCGGCAAAGAGTGCATTTTTCACACTGTCCACGTGAGTGCTTGGAACGTAGAAGAGCAATTGATACATGGCAAAACACGCTTTTTTGGCTAGGATTTAAAAGTTCATGCTAAAGGATTATGCCCAATGCCGCACACTTTATCGATTCAAAGCAAAATTCACCTAGCCCTTGCCAGTATTTTCTTGTTGGTGCTGGTTGTGGTTATCAGCGTTGCCGTTTCCGCTGAAAAAAAGCTCGCCAAAGAGATGGTCGAAGACAAGCTCAAAGAAAAAGCTTCCAGCTACTTAGACTCCGTCAATATGCTGATGGTGTCGGGCGCCATTGCCAATCGTGAGCTGGTGCGCAGCAAAATGCTCTCCGACCCCAATATTTTGGATGCGCGCATTATTCGTCATGCCGTTGTCGATAAGCTTTACGGCCAAGGCTTTGAGCACGAATACCCCAAAGACGAGCTGGATAAGCGCGGCCTCAATGGCGAAGAAGTGCTTGTCAATCAAAACGACAGCCAAGGGCATCGCCTAACCTACGTTATGCCCGTGCTGGCCTATCAAGACTACCGAGGCACCAACTGCATCACCTGCCATCAGGTAAATGAAAATGCCGTACTGGGTGCGATTCGCATCACCTATTCGCTGGATCAGCTGGATCAAGACATTCACAGCAATATGCTGCGCATGGGCAGCATTCAAGCCGCCATGCTCATTGCCGCGCTTTTGGTGTTGACCTTCTTATTGCGTCGTTTGGTGATTCACCCCGTCCAACGCCTGCACAACACCATGACGCAGGTTGAACGCAGCTCGGATCTAACCGCACAAGCGCAAGTCAGTAGCCAAGATGAAATCGGTGCGACCGCCCTCGCCTTTAATACCATGCTCAAGCGCTTTGATAACTCGCTGGCGCAGGTGGTGCGCTCCGCTACCAAGGTCAAGGATGCCTCCGCGCAGATCAATCACTCCTCTCAAGCGTCTTTCAGCTCGGCACAGGCACAAAAGCAAGAATCTCTTGCCATAGAGCACGCCATACAGGGCTTGCACAGCAGCATTGAGCAGGTCAGCCTGCACGCGCAGGAAAGCAATCAAGCGTCTTTGGCCGCGCAGGTGGTGGCGCAAAGCGGTGTCAGCAAAACCGACCAAGCCGCACAAAGCATCGAAACCATGCACCAAGCCATAGAGGACGCCGCCAAGGTCATTCATTCCTTGGATGAACGCAGCAATACCGTAGGCTCAGTGCTTAGCGTCATCAAAGGCATTGCCGAACAAACCAATTTGCTGGCGCTTAACGCCGCTATTGAGGCCGCCCGTGCGGGGGAATCAGGCCGAGGCTTTGCCGTGGTCGCCGACGAAGTGCGCACTCTGTCTAAGCGCACCGCCGACTCCACGCAGGAAATCGAGCGCATGATCGCGCAATTACAAAGCGAAGCCCGCCATGCGGTCGAGTCGATGAACAACGCCCAAAGCACCGCCAACGAAGGCATGAGCCGAGTCAAAGAGGCCGCCGACGCGCTGTACAGCATGACCGAACAGGTCGCACGCATGAACCGCTTAAGCGAAGAAACCTTGAAACTCATGCAGGAGCAAGTACGGGTAGGAACGGAGGTCAATGGCAAGGTCGAGAGCATCCGTGATCTGTCCGTGCAAAGCGCCGATACCGCCAAGGATGCGGTGCAGGTCGCCAACGACTTAGCCGCTTTGGCAACGGAGCTTAGCCATTTGGTCAAGCAGTTTAAGCTCGGTTCGGCTGAGTAAGCGCGGAGCTTGGAGCGAGGCGCTGGGCGCTTAGGTGCTGAGCTCCAGCACAGTCAGCAGTTCCAAGGCTTGTGCTCGGCTTTCACCACAGCAATCAGGATCGGCTTGAAAATCGGCGCACACTTTTGGGCGCCTAGGGTCATTAAAAATACCGCACAGATAGTCTTGGGTCAGGTGAATGCAGCGCTCGCCCGCTTTTTTGCCATTGGGCATACCAGGGATGGGCGAACTGATGGAGGGGGCTATGCAACAAGCGCCACAGCCAGCGCGACAACTCATGCTCATCAATAACGGTACTTTTTGGTTTCTTTAAGTTCTTGCTCTTTGACGGCCTTCCACATAGTGCGGTTATAGCGCACCGCGTAGCCGCGCATACGCACCAGCTCTTGGGGTTTATCTTCGATATTGGTGTAAGAAAGGCTGCGCTGATTGAGCAGGCGAATTTTATAGCGCGTTTTCACCGCCTCGATTTGCAGCCCACTTAGGCCAGGAAGCTCAATGCCTTCAGGTAAATCTATGCCTGCAAATTCATAGCGATGCGCGGCCACAGCTTCTTTGGCATCGATAACAGGAAACTCCAAACCGATGCTGTCATCGGCCCAGGCCGCCACGGCACTGAGCCAAAGCATCCACACCACCGCCCATTGCACTTTCGTATGCACTTTCATAATCACCTCTGCCTGCTCTGGTGTCGTAAAGAATAGAACAAGTCATTGCGCCTTGAGCGCTTGAAAGGCCAAGCGCCACAGGCTAGCCTAGGCGCATTTTTTTAAAGGCGACATTATGCACCGACTTCTTTCTCTCTGCCTTGTGCTTTTTTTAGCTCAAACGCAGGCCGAGCCTGTGGATCTCAAACTGGGCTTAGCCAGCTTGCACATGAATATTGGCCACGCCGCACCCAAACTCCCACAAGCCGATACAGGCTTGGCTCTTTTTGCCGAAGCGCCGCAAAGCAACTACGCCGCCACGCGGCTGCTGCTCTACCGTCTGTTTGACCAAAGCAATGTGCGTGGCGGTGAAACTCAGCTTTTGTGGGGCTACGGCCTCGCTCAAGCAGGCCCGCGCCTGTACTTTGGCCCCACCTGGCACTTTGAAAAAATCCAAGTGCAGCGCGCTCAAGGCTCGCGCAGCAAAGATTTTTACGGCTGGGGTGCGCAGGCAGGCTTGGGTTTTCAATACCACAGCCTGAGCCTCGATTACGCCTTGGGTTTACGCGACAACCGTCAATACCGTCATGAAAATCGCCATTTCGGCTTAAAAGCAGGCGAGGTGTGGACGCACAGCCTGCTATTTAGCTACCACTTCTAAGCAAGGAAAACCGCATGACCTCCGCCGTATCCGTGCGCTACATGTCGCGCCACGAAATTGAAAGCCTGCTTTATAGCCTAAGAGCCAGCAGCGACAACAAAGAAGCCGAGCTCTTTGAAGCCATAGCTCGACGCTTATTGGAAATCTTGGATCAGGAAGGTCGTTAGTGGCCTTTACCCTGCTTGCTCAAGGTGAGGACTGGCTGGCCATCGACAAACCCACAGGCCTCTCCATGCACAGCGAAGAAGACGAAGCTGGCCTAGTGGTGCAAGCCAGCCGCCAATTTGAGCGCCCGCTTTGGCCTGTGCATCGCCTCGATCAAGTGACCTCGGGCATTTTGCTTTTAGCCACCAGCGCCAAAGGGGCTGCGCGCCTTGGCGAGCTTTTTGCGCAGCATAAAATCCAAAAGACCTACCTCGCACAAACAAGCTTTAAGCCTAAGAAAAAACAAGGCTGGGTCAAAGGCGATATGGAAAAAGGCCGCAATGGTAGCTGGCTGCTGTGCCGAACCCTCGCCAACCCCGCCATCACCTACTTCACCAGCCATTTTGATGAGCACCTGCAAAAGCGCTTGTTTGTCCTGACGCCTAAAACAGGCAAAACCCACCAGCTGCGCGTGGCCATGAAAAGTCTAGGTGCCCCCATAGACGGCGACAGCCGTTACGGCGGCCTGCCCGCCGACCGCACCTACCTGCACGCCTACCAACTGGAATGGTTCGACGAGCTCACCCAGCAAACTCTTAAGCTTACTTGCCCACCAACCTTAGGCCTGTGGGCGGCACTGCTCTAACCCCACTCCAACTCTCAACTCCCAACCCCCAACTCCCCACCCCCAACTCCCAACTCCCAACTCCCCACCCCACTCCCACACTTGCATTTAC
>JAYRHO010000158.1:0-4546 GCA_041907245.1 Saccharospirillaceae bacterium | reverse complement strand
GTTTATGCTGGCGCAGACACGCGAAACCGATCTAGATTTATTTGTGCGCCTCAGTGGTAGAACGGATATCGCCAATGCCGATGCCACACCTCTGCATATTTTAATTCCTGCCTTTATTACCAGTGAACTTAAAACCGCTTTTCAAATTGGTTTTTTAATTTTTATTCCGTTTTTGATTATTGATCTGGTGATAGCCAGTATCTTAATGGCTATGGGTATGATGATGTTGTCGCCTGTTATTATTTCGCTGCCATTTAAAATTATGCTCTTTGTGTTAATCGACGGTTGGGCCTTGATTATTGGCACTTTGGCCAGCAGTTTTGGCACAGTTTAGGAGGTAGGTATGACGCCACAAACGATTGGGGATTTATTCAATCAAGCCATGTATTTGGTGCTCTTTAGTGTGGTGCTGATTATTACCCCAAGCTTAATTGTTGGGTTGATTGTCAGTACTTTTCAGGCGGCCACGCAGATAAACGAACAGACCTTAAGCTTTTTGCCGCGTTTAGTGGTAACGCTGCTGGCGCTGTTGGTTGTCGGCCCTATTGCAATGAATGCGGTGCTGGATTTTACCCGCGATCTTTATACTAACATTCCCTTTATAGTGGGCTAATGATCGAGATTTCTACGCTGGATGTGACGCACTGGATTGCGCGCTACCTCTATCCTTTTGCGCGCATTTCTGGGCTTTTTTTAGTTATGCCGTTATTTGGTACGCGCATGGTTCCTGTGCGCGTGCGCATGATCTTGGCTGTAACCATTACCTTAGTGATTGTTCCTGTTCTTCCTCCTTTTATCACTGTTGATGCCTTATCGTTAGGTTCTTTTATTATTATTTTTCAGCAGCTTTTAATCGGTATCGCTTTGGGCTTTGTTATCGAACTTTTGACGCAGGTTTTCGTAATAGCAGGCCAACTTATCGCTATGCAAACCGGTTTGGGTATTGCCACTACCATCGACCCCAGCAATGGCGTGTCGGTGGTGGTGATCAGTCAGTGGCTGTTGTTTTTAGTGAGCTTGGTATTTCTATCGCTAAACGGCCACTTGGTGATGATTGAAATTTTGGTCGATAGTTTTCGCACTTTGCCTGTAGGATTTGACGGTTTCAGTGCTGCGCAGTGGGGGCTGATTATTACTTGGAGTGGCTGGATGTTTGCGGCAGCCGTGGTGATTGCCATTCCTTTTTTTACGGCGCTTTTGATTGTGAACTTGGCTTTTGGGGTGATGGCACGCTCTGCGCCACAGCTCAATATTTTTGCTTTAGGTTTTCCCATTACCATGATAGTGGGCTTGTTTATTTTATCTTTCACATTAAGTGATGTGGCAGAAAGTTTCCAAGGCTATATGGATACGCTCTTTGAGTTTATTAAAAAACTGACGGAGATGCGTTGATGGCAGAGGAAAATGACGGCCAGGAGAAAACCGAAGAACCCACATCGCGAAGGTTGGATAAAGCGCGCGAAGAAGGCCAAGTACCCCGATCTAAAGAGCTAAATACCACGGTCGTGCTGCTGGCGGGTGCTATTGGCTTGTTATGGTTTGGCCCTTGGGGAGTAGAGCATATCAGTCAGATGGCGCATTTTAATTTCAGCCTAGAGCGTGAAGTGCTGTTTGACTCTGCGGCCATGTTCGATCATTTAAAGTCTTCGGTTTTTAGTGCGGCACTGGCATTGGCTCCGTGGCTGTTGATGGTGCTTTTGGCCGCTTTTCTTGGGCCAATTTCTTTAGGCGGTTGGTTGTTTTCAACCAAGTCCATTATGCCCAAGCTCGATCGTTTAAATCCGTTAAGCGGCTTAAAGCGGATGTTTTCAGTGAACTCGGTGGTGGAGCTGGTGAAGTCTATCGCTAAAGTTTTGGTCGTCGGTTTGGCCTCTTGGTTGGTTTTAAAATATTACTTTAATGATGCGCTGTTGCTTCAGCGTAAAGCCTTACAGCCTGCGATTGCTGAAGCGGTGCATATTATTTTGTGGAGCATTATTTTTTTATGCGCGTCCACGATTTTTATAGCGCTGGTTGATGTGCCTTGGCAGCTTTATAGTCATACCAAAAAGTTGCGGATGAGCTTGCAGGAAATCAAAGATGAATTTAAAGAAAGCGAAGGCCGCCCCGAAGTGAAAGGCAAAATTCGGCAGTTACAGCGGGAGATGTCGCAGCGGCGTATGATGGCCGATGTGCCGACCGCAGACGTGGTTATTACCAACCCCACGCACTATTCGGTGGCACTTAAATACGACTCCTCTGGTATGAGTGCGCCTATTTTGGTGGCCAAGGGTACGGATCAGGTTGCGCTTAAAATTCGTGAAATCGCCAAAGAAAATAACGTCCCGCAAATGCAAGCACCACCTTTGGCGCGCGCGCTGTATACGCACGCTAAAATCGGCGATGAAATCCCCGAAGGTTTATACGTTGCGGTGGCGCAAGTATTGGCTTATATCTATCAGATGGATCAATTTGCCAAAGGCAAAGGGCCTAAACCCGAGCGTAAACCCGATATGCCAATCCCGCGTGATTTGCGTGTGGATCCACAATGATGAGTTGGGAGTTATGAGTACATTAATTTTTTTAGCCTTGGGTGCTGTTTTTTATGGTTATTCTGGAATGGCTACCGCAAAGCGGAGGTGATGGCGCGAGGCTGGGGAGCTGAGGTTCGAATTTATCAGCGTAAGCATGAGCCATTTATGTATTGGTTTACTTTAGTGTTGTATTTTATGTTGACCATTTTATGTTCTGTGCTGGTTATGATGCTGCGTTTTCGCAGCTAGCACGAGCAAAGAGCGCAAGCTAAAACAAGGACGTTCGTATGACTAAAAAATATTTGTGCGCGCAATGCTTACAAAAATTTGCTTTTGATCAAGCGGTAGATGGTTTTGCACAGGGCTATCGCGTTGGTTTTTTATGCCCCTATTGCCAAGCCAACCTAAAAGAAAAGAACCCAGATGACACACCTAAACAGCAGTTTTTTCGCCTCTTTTTTACTCTGGTTCTGTTGTTTTTTATCGGTATAGGTGTGGCAGATCAAATCGAAGTTTTTTTTCTGACAGGCAGGCTTGGCGTCAAGATGACGTTGTTTTTATGCTTTGTGGTTTTGTATTTCTTTGTTTTTCTGTATTTCAAGAAAATTCACTCAGGCCCCAAGGGCGTTATTCTTACGCAAAAAGTAGATAACTAGCGCGGCCGAAAAAAGTTGGACAGCTTCTTGCAATAAGACTCGTAGTGTTGGTTTTTTGACGAGTTTTTTTATGGCAGTAGCACAAAGAGCGCAAATGCTCGGTCAGTTTAAGCAAGGTGCGGCTTTGTTGATGAAGGGCAACATTGGCATTCCCGCTATGGTGCTGGTGTTGCTGGGCATGATGACTTTGCCTTTGCCGCCTTTTCTGTTGGATATCTTTTTTACCTTCAATATTGCCCTCTCCATCGTCGTGCTGTTAGTGAGTATTTACGCAGGACGTCCGCTGGATTTTTCTATTTTTCCAACCATTTTGCTGGTTGCAACTTTGTTGCGTTTGGCTTTGAACGTCGCTTCTACGCGCGTGGTATTGCTGCACGGCCACCAAGGTGGAGATGCCGCAGGTAAGGTGATTGAAGCCTTTGGCGAAGTGTTAATTGGCGGTAACTACGCCGTCGGTTTGGTGGTTTTTATTATTCTGGTGATCATCAATTTTATGGTGGTGACCAAAGGGGCAGGGCGCGTATCCGAAGTAAGCGCCCGCTTTACCTTGGATGCCATGCCAGGCAAACAAATGGCCATTGATGCCGATTTAAACGCAGGCCTTATCGACGCCGATCAAGCGAAAAAACGCCGTGCCGAAGTGGCGGCGGAAGCCGACTTTTACGGCTCGATGGACGGTGCCAGTAAGTTTGTAAAAGGCGACGCGGTGGCGGGTATTTTGATTTTAATTATCAACGTCGTGGGCGGCTTTGCCATTGGTATGGCGCAGCACGGTTTATCCTTTTCGCAAGCGGTGTCGGCTTACACTTTGCTGGCCATCGGTGACGGTTTGGTGGCGCAGATTCCGTCGCTGTTATTGTCCACCGCCACCGCCATTATGGTTACGCGTAACCGCGATGACACCGCTATGGGCGAACAGGTTACTGGGCAAATGTTTTCTTCGGTGCGATCGCTCTCGGTGTCCAGCGGCCTGATGTTCTTGATGGGCATAGTGCCTGGAATGCCGCATTTGGTGTTTTTAAGTGCGGCGGCGTTGTCGGGCGGGGTGGCTTATGCACTGCATTGGAAAAAAGAGGGTGGCGCACTGGGCGATGCGGTGGTGAAGCGTTTGGGTAAAGACCCAGCGGCTAAGGCGTTACCGCGACCTGAGGGCAGCACGGCTTTGGCCGCACCCAAAGAAAAAGCCGAGGCAGCGATTAAGCAAATGGAAGTCAAAGAGTTGGGCTGGGATGACGTCGAGCCTGTGGATATTGTTGGCCTTGAAGTGGGCTATCGCTTAATTCCTTTGGTGGATAAAGCGCAAGGCGGGCAGCTGCTCAACCGTATTAAAGGCGTACGCCGTAAGCTCTCGCAAGAGTTGGGCTTTTTGATGCCCTC
>JAYRHO010000157.1:0-1928 GCA_041907245.1 Saccharospirillaceae bacterium | reverse complement strand
TAGTGCCTGAATTTGTTTTATATTGGCGCGATTCCAATCAGCTGCACACCAGCTGGAACAGCCGTTTTTTGCAATACGTTAAACTGCGCTGGAGCAGTCAGCTTCACAACAGAGGAAATGGGTATGGATCCACAACTACTGAACCGGGTTACGCAACAGCTGAAGCTAGCCGCCAGCGCCTCAGTGACACCAGCTGGGCCGAATGGAACCTCGGCCACCAGTAAAGAATTAATTGCGGCAATCAACCAGATTTTTGAGCTGTTTCGCTTTAACTACAACAATCAGTTTTTAAAGGCCTTTCCCGATCACGATACCTTACTGATGGGTAAGCGTTTGTGGGCGCGGTTATTGTCGCAGTACCGCGCCGAAGTGCTGATGCGCGCCGCTGAAAAAGCGGTAAAAGAAAGCGCATTTTTACCCAACGTGCATGAAATTATTAAACGCTGCGAGCAAGACGACGCGCTGAACTTACCCAGCGCTTATGCGGCTTTTATCGAAGCCTGCCGCGCACCTTCTCCCAAGATAAGCTACGCATGGAGCCATCCTATTATTTATTATGCGGGTGCGGCTTCGGACTGGTTTTTCCTAGCCAACAACAGCGAAGATAAAACCTTCCCCGTGTTTGAGCGCAATTACGATATCTTGAAAAAACGCCTCGCGCGCGGTGAGGAAATCACCATCGAGCTCCCTTTGGCATTGCCAGAGAAAGTCGAAGTGTATTTACCCAAAGAAGAAAACCTGAAAAAAATTCAGGCCATCATAAAAGGATTATAGCTCGCGCTTTAAATTGGCCTGCCAAAAATCCTGCGCAGGTACGGGCTTGGCAAAATAAAAGCCCTGCACTTCTTCGCAGTTAAGCTGCGCCAAAAATGCCAGCTGTTCGGCATTTTCCACGCCTTCAGCAATAACGCCCAAGCCTAGGTTGTGCGCCATCGCAATGATGGTGCGGGTAATTTGCGCGTCTTCGTTATTTTCTGGCAAATTCTGCACAAAGCTGCGATCGACTTTTAAATTATCCACGGGGAATTGTTTTAAGTAATTCAAGCTGGAATAGCCCGTACCAAAATCATCAATGGCAATGCGCACTTTCAACGCGCGCAGGGCGTGCAACACTTGCAAGGTGTGCTCGATATTGTCGATCAAAATACTTTCCGTTAATTCCAACTCCAATTGGTGCGCCGCAATACCCGAACGCAAAATAGCCGACTCAACCTTGGCAACAAAGGCGCTGTCTTTAAATTGTCGTGCCGAAACGTTCACCGCCACACGTTTAAGCCCTCGCCCTTGCGTTTGCCACTGCGCCAATTGCATACAGGCTTGATTTAACACCCAATCACCAATAGGTACGATTAAGCCCGATTCTTCCACTATAGGAATAAACACGATCGGAGAAATCAAACCTTTGCTTGGGTGATTCCAACGCAACAGCGCTTCTGCGGCAACCAATTCTTGGCTAGTTGCAGCAAATTGCGCCTGATAATAAAGCTCCAGCTCACCACGATCCAACACATGGCGCAGCTCGTTTTCAAGCTCCATCGCTTGCATGGCTTTTTGTTTCATTACTTTGGTAAAAAACTGCACATTATTACGCCCAGTTTCTTTGGCATGATACATAGCCAGGTCGGCATTTTTTAACAGCTCTACCGAAGTCGTGCCGTCTTGTGGGTACAAAGAAACCCCAACGCTGCAACCTAAAAAGATTTCTTTTTGTTGGTGATAATAAGGGCGATTTAATTCCGTAATAATACGCTCTGCTACTTGCTTGGCGGTTGCTAGGGCTTTTTCAGAGCTTTCTTGCTCGGCAAGCATCAGGGTAAATTCATCGCCGCCCATACGACAAATAAAATCACGCTCTTTGACACAAAGCTGCAAACGCATGGAAACTTCTTGCAGCACCACATCACCAACAGGATGCCCTAATGAGTCGT
>JAYRHO010000156.1:0-1978 GCA_041907245.1 Saccharospirillaceae bacterium | reverse complement strand
ATTAAGCTGGGTTAAAAGTGGCTGCTGGGCAGGCTCGGCAATAAAGGCGAAGGCTTGTTGGTAAGTGGACAAAGGATGCTCGTAATTCAAACTAAATTAGTAGGATTATAGAGCCAAGCCTTAGAAGGCGGAAGTTATACTTGTAGCCAGCAAGCACCCAGCACCCAACGCCCAACGCCCAACGCCCAACGCCCAACGCCCAACGCCCAACGCCCAACGCCCAACGCCCAACTAGATGTTGCGACTTCGCGCAGCATGACGGCTCTTAGCGCCCAACGCCTAGCCCTCAGCGCCTAGCGCCCAGCAAATCACTTCTTCGCCTTGGCGAAGGCGGCGGCCATCGCCCCTGTCATTGCACCCTGCGCGCCTGCGCTTTTGTCGCTAAATTGGGTTTTGCTGGGTGAGCGGCTAGGTTTTTCGCCTGCGATTTTTTGGCTGGCTTGATCGTTGGCGTCGTCGCTTAGGCGCATGGATAGGCCAATACGTTTGCGTGGTACGTCCACTTCCATCACTTTGACCTTCACGATATCGCCTGCTTTCACCACCTCGCGCGGGTCTTTCACAAAGCTGTCTGACAGCGCCGAGATATGCACTAAGCCATCCTGATGCACGCCGATATCGACGAAAGCACCAAAGGCGGCGACGTTGGTAATCACGCCTTCCAAAATCATATTGGGGCGCAGGTCTTTGATGTCTTCGACGCCATCTTGGAAGCTGGCAAATTTAAATTCAGGGCGCGGGTCGCGGCCGGGTTTTTGCAGCTCGGCGACGATGTCTTTAATGGTAATGACGCCCGTGTGCTCGTCGGCGAATTGCGCGGCATTGATAGCTTTCAGCGCTGTGGCATCACCAATCAGGCTTTTCAGGTCGCGCCCGACATGCTGGGCAATACGCTCAACCACGGCATAAGACTCGGGGTGAACGGCGGAGGCGTCCAGTGGGTTGCTGCCGTTCATAATGCGTAAAAAGCCTGCGGCTTGCTCGAAGGTTTTGTCGCCTAAACGTGGTACTTTGAGCAGGTCTTTACGGCTTTTAAACGCGCCGTTGGCATCGCGGAAAGCGACAATGTTGCTGGCCAAGGTGCTGTTTAAGCCTGAAATGCGAGTAAGCAGGGGTACGGAGGCGGTGTTTAAATCCACGCCAACGGAGTTCACGCAATCCTCAACCACGGCATCGAGGCTTTTGGCCAGCTGGCTTTGGTTGACGTCGTGCTGGTATTGGCCTACGCCGATGGATTTAGGGTCAATTTTTACTAGCTCGGCCAGCGGGTCTTGCAAGCGGTGGGCAATGGAAATCGCACCGCGAATGGTGACGTCTAGGTCGGGGAACTCTTTGGCAGCCAGTTCCGAAGCGGAGTACACCGAAGCCCCCGCTTCGCTGACCACGATTTTTTGCACGTTCTTTAAGCCCAGTTTTTTCAGCATATCGCCGACGAATTTGTCGGTTTCGCGGCTGGCCGTGCCGTTACCAATGGCAATCAGCTCCACTTGGTGTTTTTGAATCAGCGCCGCCAAGATCGCGGCGGATTCGGCGATTTTATTTTGTGGCGGGGTGGGGAAGATGGTGCAGTGATCCAGCACTTTGCCCGTGGCATCGACCACCGCCACTTTCACGCCTGTACGCAGGCCAGGGTCTAGGCCGATGGTGGCTTTGTTGCCCGCAGGGGCGGCCAGTAATAAATCCTTGAGGTTATCGGCAAAGACTTTAATAGCATCGGTTTCGGCCTTGTCTTTGAGCTCGCCCACTAGGTCGGTTTCCAAATGCGTGAGCAGCTTGATGCGCCAGGTCCACTTCACCACTTCGTTGAGCCATTTGTCGCCAGCGCGATTTTTATCCTGGATGTTGAAATGGCTGGCAATGATGGCTTCGCAAGGGCTGGAGGCCAGCTTGTCTTCGGGGTCGCCTGTAACCAAAGAGAAGGTTAAAAAGCCTTCGTTGCGGCCGCGCAAAATGGCCAGCGCGCGGTGGCTTGGGACTT
>JAYRHO010000155.1:0-2887 GCA_041907245.1 Saccharospirillaceae bacterium | reverse complement strand
GTAAACTGCACGATGAGCTGCATGTGACCTCGATTTTCGTTACCCACGACCAAGAAGAAGCGCTGGAAGTCGCCGATCGCGTGGTGCTGATGAACTTTGGCAAGGTCGAACAAATTGGCACACCCGAAGAAGTGTATAACCGCCCCGCCACGCCTTTTGTGTACGGATTTTTAGGCTCGGTCAATCAATTTAAAGGCCGCACCGAAGCGCAGGGCGTGCGCATTGATGACCAGGTTTTTGCGCAAAATCATGAGCTGGCTTCAGGCACGGATGTCTTTGCTTTTGCGCGCCCGCACGAGCTGGAAATCGTCACCGATTTGAGCGCACAAGGCGTACCAGCAGCGGTGGATCGTATCCTAAGTTTTGGCCATCACAGCCGTATTGAATTGGAAGGCAGCGACAACCAGCATTATGAAGTCACGGTTACGCCCGATGATTTGGTGCGCTTAAACCTCAGCCGTGGCCAGCGCGTTCAGCTGCGCCCCAATCGCCTGAAGATTTTCCAGCCGTCCTAGCTTTAAGAGCTGGGGTTTCAGAAGGCCGCGTCTTGTTCCAGACAAGCACGGCATTCACCCCAGCCCCTTGCGCCAAGCTGATCGCGCCCAGCGCCCAGCGTTTTTAATCCAACAAACTCAAATCGCGCACGGCGCCTTTGTCGGCGCTGGTGGCGAACTTGGCATAGACCTTCAACGCCGCGCTGACTTTACGCGCGCGCGGCTTGGCAGGCTTCCAGCCTTTTTGGTCTTGCACCGCGCGGCGTTTGGCCAGTTCCTCATCGCTTACCAGCACGTTGATGCTGCGGTTGGGGATGTCGATTTTGATGCGATCGCCCTCTTCGATTAAACCAATGGCACCGCCAGAGGCGGCTTCAGGGGAGGCGTGGCCGATGGATAGGCCAGAGGTGCCGCCCGAGAAACGGCCATCGGTGAGCAGTGCGCAGACTTTGCCCAAGCCTTTGGATTTAAGGTAAGAAGTGGGGTAGAGCATTTCTTGCATGCCTGGGCCGCCTTTGGGGCCTTCGTAGCGAATAATCACCACATCGCCTGCTTTTACTTGGTCGGCCAAAATGCCTTCGACGGCGGCGTCTTGCGATTCAAAAATCTTGGCTTTGCCTTCAAATACCAAAATGGACTCGTCCACACCGGCGGTTTTGACCACGCAGCCCGTTTCGGCAATGTTGCCGTACAGCACCGCAAGGCCGCCTTCTAAGGAGAACGCATTGGCAAGATTGCGAATACAGCCGTTTTCGCGGTCGCCGTCCAGTGATGGCCAGCGAGTGGCTTGGCTAAAGGCTACTTGAGTGGGGATGCCCGCAGGACCCGCCTTGAAGAACTCCAGCACTTCAGGCGTGGGATTGCGCATAATGTCCCACTTATCCAAAGCGTCTTTTAGGGTTTTGCTGTGCACAGTTGGCAAGTGCGAATGCAGCAAACCTGCGCGGTCCAGCTCGCCCAAAATACCCATAATGCCGCCTGCGCGGTGTACGTCTTCAATGTGGTATTTAGGCGTGTTGGGAGCGACTTTGCACAGCTGCGGCACTTTGCGTGACAGGCGGTCGATGTCTTTTAGGCCAAAGTTCACGCCTGCTTCTTGGGCGGCGGCCAAGAGGTGCAAAATGGTGTTGGTCGAGCCGCCCATGGCGATGTCTAGGGTGATGGCGTTTTCAAAGGCTTCAAAGCCGCAAATGCTCAGCGGCAGTACAGACTCGTCGTTTTTCTCGTAGTAGCGCTTGGTGATTTCCACAATCTTGCGACCTGCTTCTAAAAACAGCTCTTTGCGATCGGCGTGGGTGGCCAAAGTCGTGCCGTTGCCAGGCAAAGACAGGCCAATGGCTTCGGTTAAGCAGTTCATGGAGTTGGCGGTGAACATGCCAGAGCAAGAGCCACAGGTGGGGCAAGCGCTTTTTTCGTAAGCGGCGACCATTTCATCAGAAACGCTATCATCTGCCGCGACCACCATGGCATCCACTAGGTCGAGCTTGTGTTCAGACAGTGCGGTTTTACCCGCCTCCATGGGGCCGCCCGATACGAAAATCACTGGGATGTTTAAGCGCAGCGCAGCGAGCAGCATGCCGGGGGTGATTTTGTCGCAGTTGGAGATGCACACTAAGGCATCGGCGCAGTGGGCGTTGACCATGTATTCCACCGAGTCGGCAATCAGCTCGCGCGAGGGCAGGCTGTACAGCATGCCGTCGTGACCCATGGCGATGCCGTCGTCCACGGCGATGGTGTTGAACTCTTTGGCGACGCCGCCTGCTTTTTCGATTTCACGCGCCACCAGTTGCCCCATGTCTTTGAGGTGCACATGGCCTGGCACAAACTGAGTAAAGGAGTTGGCGATGGCGATGATGGGTTTTTGAAAGTCGGCGTCTTGCATGCCAGTGGCACGCCACAGAGCGCGAGCGCCCGCCATATTGCGGCCAGCGGTGGAGGTTTTGGAACGATACACAGGCATGATAATTCTCACCAAAGGGATGGAGTTTTAGAAAGGGCGGCATTGTAGCAAGCGATCAGGCGCTTGCGTAGGGCGTCGCCTTCCTTGCGGCCTGTTTGAACGGCGAATTATCCCCGCTTTCTGTGCATAACTTTTTGGATAACTTCTGCGTAAGCGTGCGTAAGCGGTAAAGGGTGGGAGTCTGGCGCGGCTGTGGCTTTTTTAAGCAAAAGCCGCAAGCCAGAATTGGCGCGGTCTAAAAGCAGGATTTATAAAATAAATCAGTGGCTTGGCGTGCTTTATTGTGATATTGCTCGAAAAGCTCGGGCTAACTCGTGTTGTGGATAACTTTGTGAATGCTTTGTTGGCGAGCTGTGGGTGCAGCCTTCATGGCTGCGCGCTGGGGTTTGTATTTCGTAGGCTGCGGGCTTATAACGGTGGCCTTTTCAGGCCG
>JAYRHO010000154.1:0-1995 GCA_041907245.1 Saccharospirillaceae bacterium | reverse complement strand
TTGCCGATGTCGATCTGGCCGATATGCCGCGTGTGCCAACGGGCATGAGTGAGTTCGATCGCGTGCTCGGTGGCGGCTTAGTGCCAGGCAGTGCGGTGCTTATTGGCGGCCATCCTGGTGCGGGTAAGTCCACCCTGCTGCTGCAAACTCTGTGCGAGCTGGCCAAAAATCAGCCTGCGCTGTACGTCACGGGTGAAGAAAGCCTGCAACAGGTGGCGATGCGCGCCAAACGTCTGGGTCTGCCGACCGATCGCTTGCAGCTGTTAAGTGAAACCAACGTCGAGCGTCTGCTCGACCTACTCAACCAGCATCAGCCTAAGGTGGTGGTGATCGACTCCATCCAAGTCATGCACTTAGAAGGCATCGAATCCGCCCCTGGCAGCGTGTCGCAAGTGCGCGAATGCGCCGCCGCCCTCACCCGCTTTGCCAAACAAACAGGCACCATTTTGCTTCTAGTCGGCCACGTCACCAAAGACGGCACACTGGCAGGCCCCAAGGTGCTGGAACACATGATCGACTGCTCCATCATGCTTGAAGGCGACGGCGACAGCCGCTACCGCACTTTGCGCGCTATCAAAAACCGCTTTGGCGCAGTCAACGAACTGGGCGTGTTTGCCATGGTGGAAGCGGGGCTTAAAGAAGTGAAAAACCCCAGCTCCATCTTTTTAAGCCGCAGCGAAGAACCCGCCTCAGGCTCGGTGGTGATGGTTATTTGGGAGGGTACGCGCCCGTTGTTAGTCGAAATTCAGGCTTTGGTTGATGCCAGCCATTTTGGCCACCCTAAGCGCGTGGCGGTGGGCTTGGATCAAAACCGTTTAAACCTGTTGCTGGCCGCCATGCACCGCCACGGCGGCATGATGCTCGGAGATCAAGATGTCTTTATTAACGTAGTGGGTGGGGTGCGGGTGTCAGAAACCGCTGCCGACCTAGCCTTGCTGGTGGCAGTGCTGTCGAGCTTTCGCGATAAGCCGTTGGCGCGCGATTTGATTGTATTTGGTGAAGTCGGGCTGTCGGGGGAGATTCGCCCCGTGCCTTCTGGCCAAGAGCGCATTCGTGAAGCGGCCAAACACGGCTTTAAGCGTGCCATAGTGCCCAAAGCCAACGCCCCACGCCAAGCCATTGAGGGCATGACGGTGATTGCCGTAGACAGCCTGCAACAAGCGCTAGAGCAAGTGTTTTAACCGCCGCTTTATCTTCGGCCATAAAAAAAGCCGCACTGTAAACAGGGCGGCTTTTTTGGTGCTAGAAGGCCAATTAGGCTTTCAGAGCAACAACCTTAGCGTTCAAACGGCTCTTGATACGAGCTGCGGTATTCTTGTGCAGAATGCCTTTGTTGACCATCTTGTCGATGTAAGGTTGTGAAGTAACGAAAGCCGCTTGTGCTTGTGCGTAGTCCGCAGTAGCGATAGCAGTTTTTACTTTTTTAATGTAAGTGCGCACCATTGAGCGTAAGGCTACGGTACGAGTACGACGTTTGATAGCCTGACGGGCGCGTTTACGAGAACCAGCGGAATTTGCCACAGTCGGCTCCTCAATTTGGTTTTGCGGTTAGGGTTTTAGAGGGCGGCAATTATGCAAAGATTGCCAACCCAAGTCAACTTAGGGCGCACATCATACAGTCAGCGCGCCCAGTGTTCAATCAATCAATCACTACTTTTGGGAAAGATTTCACCAAAGCATCCATGGCCAGCATCTGCGCGAGATAAACTTCCAGCTTATCCAAAGGCAAGGCGCAAGGGCCGTCGCACTTGGCTTCGGCGGGATTGGGGTGAGCTTCCAAAAACAAACCTGCGATTCCCAAAGCCATGCCCGAGCGTGCCAGCTCAAAGGCTTGCTGACGGCGGCCGCCTGCGGAATCGGTGCGACCACCTGGGCGCTGTAGCGCATGAGTGGCATCGAAAATTACGGGCGCCATCGGCTTCATATCGTCCATGCCAAGCATGTCTACCACTAAATTGTTGTAACCAAAGCTGGAGCCGCGCTCGCACAGCATCA
>JAYRHO010000153.1:0-2723 GCA_041907245.1 Saccharospirillaceae bacterium | reverse complement strand
TTATTGGCAGACCCAATGATCCCAGCGGGAGTGCTGGTGGTGATTTTGCTGGCCGCTGTACTCATCGTTCGTAGCGTAAAAAAGCGTAAAGACAACAAGCTCAATAAGGACGTCAAGAGCGCTAATTTAACCGTACTAAACGATATCGATACACAAAGCTCGCTGGATGATTTTGATTTCCATGAAGGTGATATTCAGGCTTCTTTTGATGAAGAATTGGACGTAGAAGCGCCTGTTTTGGATGAACATGTCGAAACGCAAGCGCACGAAGCCGAAAAAACCGCCGACCCTCTGAGTGAAGCCGATTTCTGTATCGCCTTTGGTAAGTTTGAACAGGCGTTGGATTTATTGCGCGCCGCCATCGCACAAGAACCCAAGCGTTCAGACTTACGTCTGAAACTCTTGGAAGTCTATGTAGAAATGGACAACGCCAAAGGCTTTGCCGAGGCAGAAACGGCACTGCAAGGCTTGGGTGATGCTCAGGCCAATCGCACTGCCACTCAGCTGCGTCAGCGTTTATCTGCTCCTATTGCGATTAAAACAGCAGCAGCGGCGGCTCCTGTGGTTGCCGCAGCGCCCGTATCGGCTCCTGCGCCTGTTGAAAGCCCAGAGGTGGACTTAACCGCCGACTTTGACGAAGGCATGGATTTTGAAGCGGCTCTGGATTTAGACAGCTACGCCGCTCCTGCTGCCCAAGCTGAAAGCGCCGACAGCAGCATGGACTTTGATCTTGGCGACTTTGAAATCGAAAGCACCGAGCCTGAAGTTGCCGTTGAGATTGAAGAACCTGCTCCTGCCTCAGAAGACGCTTTGGAATTTGATATGAGCGCCTTCTCTCGTTCCGAGCCTGCGCCCGCCACGCCTGCGTCTGGTGCAGAGAAAAGCGCTTTAGGTGATTTGGAGTTTGATTTGGGCGACGATTTAGAAAGCGTCGATTTTACCGAATCCAAAGCCCAGCAAGTCGAAGCCGAAGCGTTAGACAGCCTTGAAGACCTGCTCGATAGCAGCGAAGCAGGCTCGGATGAACTGCCAGATTTGGACTTTGATTTGACCGAGGCAGAGACTCCTGCCCCAGCGGCCGATGATGATTTGAGCTTTGATCTTAATGCCGTCGAAGCTGAGCCTGCACCCGCACCTCAAGCGGTGGCGGTTGAAGACAGCAGTGCACCTGTCGGCGACATTGATCTTGATCAGTTGGCGCAAGCCGATGACGATTTTGATATGCTGGCAGGCACAGACGAATGCTCAACCAAGCTGGACTTGGCTCGCGCCTACATCGATATGGAAGACATCGAGGGTGCGCGTGAGTTGCTGCAAGAAGTGATGCAGGAAGGTTCTGCCGAGCAGCAAGCCGAAGCACGAGGATTGATCAGTAATCTGTAATGGAAACTGAAGTTCAAACCTACCGTTACGCCGCCGTTGTCGAATACAACGGCGGCTGTTTTTTTGGCTGGCAGTATCAGGCGCATCAGCCGCATCTCATCAGCGTGCAGGCCGCCCTTGAAGGCGCGCTAGCCAAAATCGCCAACCATCCGATAAAAGTTTTTGCCGCAGGCCGCACCGATACTGGCGTGCATGCTACGCGCCAAGTGATTCATTTTGACACCGCCGCCAAACGCGCCGACTACAGCTGGCTGATGGGCACCAATACGCATTTGCCTGAAGGGGTTGCCTTGCAGTGGATCGGGCAGGTGGATCTGGATTTTCATGCGCGCTTTAAAGCTCAGGCTCGCCGTTATCGTTATCTGATTAACAATGCCCCCGCCAAGCAAGCCTTGCTGCACGACCAACTTACATGGTGGCGTTACCCGCTGGATGCAGAAAAAATGCACGAAGCGGCGCAGTGTTTGGTCGGGCAGCACGATTTTACCTCCTTTCGTGCCGCAGATTGCCAAGCTAAAACCGCCGTAAAAACCTTGCATCACATTTCGGTACGCCGCTTTGGCCCGCTGATTGTGCTGGAAGTGGAGGCGCGTGGCTTTTTGTATCATATGGTGCGCAACATAGTCGGTAGTTTGCTTCCCATTGGTGAGGGGCATAAGCCCGTGTCTTGGCTCAAAGAAACGCTCGAGAAAAAAGACCGCACTCAGGCAGGCATTACCGCACCTGCCGTGGGGCTGTATTTTGTTGGCGTGCATTACCCCGCGCCTTACCAATTTATTCCTTGCCAGCCCTATGGCCCTATTTTGCTTGAGCCAACTTTGCAACTGGCCAATACGGAGGCTTAGATGTCACGCACCAGGGTGAAAATTTGCGGCATTACCCGCGCTCAAGACGCACAAGCAGCCGTCAGCGCAGGGGCGGATGCCTTGGGCTTGGTGTTTTATCCGCCCAGTCCACGCGCGGTAACGCTCGAACAAGCGCAGGAAATCGCAGCTGGCGTGCCGCCTTTTGTTACGGTCACGGCTTTGTTTGTGAACCCCAGTGTTGAGGAAGTGCAAAAGGTCTTGGATGGCGTTAGAATCGACCTCCTTCAATTCCACGGCGACGAAGACGAGCTTTTCTGTGCGCAATTTCATAAGCCCTACATCAAGGCCATCCGTATCCGGCAAACGCAGGACGTGGTGGCGGCAAGCCTGCGCTTCCCAAGCGCCTTGGCGCTGCTGTTAGACAGTTTCAAACCGGGCGTACCGGGTGGAACAGGTGAGACCTTCGATTGGTCGCTGATTCCAGAAGTAACGCATCCCCTTATCCTTGCTGGCGGCCTGACCGCTGAAAATGTT
>JAYRHO010000152.1:0-2417 GCA_041907245.1 Saccharospirillaceae bacterium | reverse complement strand
TGTCGGTCACTTCGTTTTCAGCAATGGCCACGCCCAGCAAACGCTCGATACGGCTTGGACGCAGGCTAATGGTTGCTTTCTTGGGCAAATGCTCTGCGCTGGCCACCTCAGAGATGGGGCCTGCACTGCCGCCGCAGATGCTTAAAATCAGCTCGGTGGCGCGCTCCATCGCGGTGCGTTGCAGCTCGTAATCCACTCCACGCTCAAAACGGTGCGAGGAATCGGTGTGCAAACCGTACTGGCGCGCACGGTTGGCAATGGCCAAGGGGGCAAAAAATGCCGCTTCCAACAAAATATCCTGAGTCTGCTCGGTGACGCTGGATGGCTCACCACCCATGATGCCGCCCATGGCCAAAGGCTGGCTGGCATCGGCTATCACCAAGGTATTGGCTTTAAGGCTCACCTCTTGGCCATCGAGCAGCTTGAGCTTTTCGCCGTCTTTGGCCATACGCACGCAAATGCCGCCTTGGAGTTTATGCAAATCAAAGGCGTGCATGGGCTGCCCCAGCTCCAGCAACAGGTAATTGGTGATGTCCACCACGGGGTCGATAGCACGAATACCGCCACGCTTAAGCTTTTCAACCAGCCATTGCGGTGAGCTGGCGCGAACGTTCACGTCTTTAATCACACGACCTAAATAGCGTGGGCAGGCGCTGGGCGCTTGCACCTCAATTTTGACGCTATCGGAAATACGGGCGGCAACAGGAGCCACATTCAGCGTTTTGACTTCGGCTTTATTCAGCACGCCCACCTCGCGCGCCAAACCTATCATGCTCAGGCAGTCGGCACGATTGGGAGTAAGGTCCACTTCAATAATGCTGTCATTGAGGTTGAGGTAATCACGAATATCCGCGCCAACAGGGGCATCCGCAGACAGCTCCAGCAAGCCCGAGTTGTCATCACCAATACCCAGCTCGACTTGCGAGCACAGCATGCCAAAGGACTCAACGCCGCGCAGCTTGGCTTTTTTAATGTGAAAATCGCCAGGCAGTTGCGCACCGATCTTGGCAAAAGGCACTTTTAAGCCCGCACGCACATTGGGCGCACCGCAAACCACTTGAAAGGTCTCACGGCCGTCGGACACTTGGCACAAGCTGAGCTTATCGGCATCGGGGTGCGGCTCACGACTGACCACCTCACCAACGACCACCCCCGTAAAGGCCCCAGCCACAGGCTCAATACCGTCCACTTCCAAACCCGCCAAAGTAATCTGCGCGGCCAACTCTTCGGTACTGACGGCGGGCTGAACCCACTCGCGCAACCACTGTTCGCTGAATTTCATTATTTCTTCCTATTTGTCGCCAGGCATCCAAGGCAGAGCATTCATCCTGCTCTATTTCGCCTTCAACGCCCTTTAAATTTTCATCTTATCGCGGCCATGGCCGCTCCTACACTAACGCCCAACGCCCAGCCATTATCGAAACTGCTGCAAAAATCTCAGGTCGCTTTCAAAGAACAAACGTAGATCGTTAACGCCGTAACGCAGCATGGCCATGCGCTCCATACCCATACCAAAGGCAAAGCCTGTGTATTCTTCAGGGTCGATGCCAACATGACGGAAAACCTCGGGATGCACCATGCCGCAGCCGCCTATTTCTAGCCAGCGGGTTTTAGTGCCTTCAGGCGTTTCCATCACCCACTCAATATCAATTTCAGCGGATGGCTCGGTAAAGGGGAAATAAGACGGGCGCAGGCGCACTTTCACTTCGCGCTCAAAGAAAGCGCTTAAAAATTCATTCAAGGTGCCTTTTAAATCGGCGAAGCTGATGTTTTTGTCCACCACCAAACCTTCCATTTGGTGGAACATGGGCGAGTGGGTTTGATCGTAGTCGCAGCGATACACACGGCCTGGGCAAATAATGCGCAAGGGCGGCTGCTGTGCCTTCATGGTACGCACTTGCACGGGTGAAGTGTGGGTGCGCAGCAAACGCCCAGCATCGAAGTAAAAAGTGTCGTGCATGGCACGCGCGGGATGGTGCTCAGGGATATTCAGCGCTTCAAAGTTATGAAATTCGTCTTCGATTTCTGGGCCTTCCATCAAGCTGTAGCCTGCGCCAACAAAGAAGGATTCCAAGCGCTCAATAGTACGCGTAACGGGGTGTAAGCTGCCTTCTTGCAAGTTGCGCCCTGAAAGGGTGACGTCGATTTTTTCGCTGGCCAGCTTCGCCGCCAAAGCCGCTCCTTCGAGCTGTTCCTTGCGCGCACCGAGCGCATTTTCGACTTGGTCTTTGGCCTCATTGATAACCGCGCCGATTTTGGGGCGATCTTCAGGGGCAACATTGCCTAGGTTTTTCATTAGGGCCGAAATTTCACCCTTTTTACCCAAGTACTGCACGCGCACCTGCTCCAGCGCGGCCACGTCTTGTGCCGCTTGCACAGCGGCTAAAGCTTGCTGGGTGAGAGTTTCAAGATTTTCC
>JAYRHO010000151.1:0-1831 GCA_041907245.1 Saccharospirillaceae bacterium | reverse complement strand
GGTGCGAACATTAAGAGTAGAAAACCACTCCAACAGCACAGCAATATCCAAATTTGCGAAAATCTCTTCGGATTTTTGCATCACCCAGCCTTGGATTTCTTCGTTCATCTGTGCACTCAGCGCATGCTGTAAAGCCACCACCGCCAAATGTGGCTTCGTACTCAGCCAAGAAAAAGCCTGACGGTGGATTTTCATGCGCTGTTGCAATGGCCATGATGAGGCCAAAAATTGCGCTAAAACGGGGTGCATTTCATACCAAGAGGCTTGCAACGAAAAGAAATTCAGCCGCAACCCTTGCTGCAATAAACGATGATAGCTGTCATCGACATAAAAATGCTGAATCATCGCCTCGTCAAAACGCTTTAGCAGAGCGCACAGGCGCAAAAATTCAAGACTGATCTCGTCCAACTCGTTAAGCATTTCGCCTTGAACGTAGTCCTCTAATAGGCTTTGGATAAGCTCTGGCGAACCTTCCACTTTAGGGTTTTCTTTTAAAGCGTTTTTCCAAATAACCAAACCCGCAAACCAGCCCTGCAAATATCGGCTTAATTTAGCCACCGTAGCGGGCACATCTTTTAAGTTAAAACCGTACAAGTATTTTTGCAGCTGTGTATCGGTGACTTTTAAGTCCTTTTCTTTTAAAAATTTTAAGCCAGATATAAGGCGAACCCGCCCCAGTGCTTCGGGCACATAGCGCCCCGCAAGAAACAGCTGAACCTTGCTTGGCAAAAGCTCAATCAAGGACAGCAATAATGGCCAAGCATCCTGAGTTAAATGATGTACGTTATCTACAGCAAGCAACACAGGGCTTTTGCTCTTATTTAATTCTTCAAGTAAATAAAGTAAGGCTTGCTGATATTGTTTGGAATCAATTGACTCTTGAATGGTTTTATTTAATTGCGCATCAAAGCCTGGCAATGATAATTGACACGCCTGAAACAATAAACGTAAAAACTCACAGGCATTAAGCTTGGGCGCTAAAGTTAAAGAAAGCGTTATTTTTTTTTGTTGCTGACACAGCTTCGCGTATTCTGCCATCAACACCGACTTGCCAAAGCCTGCTGGGGCATCCAACCACAGAATCTGCGCTTGTAAAAACGCGTCTTGTGCAAGACTTACACGCTCGATGCGTGTTTCGGGTAAAACCACAAAGGACATAAATCCACAACATCAGAAAAAAAGCGGGCAGGTGTTTAAACCTACCCGCCAAATGGCAACAACTAAAGTTTAGCGGCTTCATCTTTTAAATAGGCAGCGACACCTTCGGTGGAAGCTTTCATGCCTTTATCGCCTTTATTCCAACCTGCTGGGCAAACTTCACCATGAGCTTCATGGAATTGCAGCGCTTCAAAAGTACGCACCAGCTCATCGATATTTCGGCCCAGAGGTAAATCATTAATATGTGCAGCACGCACAATACCCGCGCGGTCGATAATAAATGCGCCGCGCAATGCCACACCACCTTGAGTTTCGACGTCATAGGCTTTGCAAATGCTGTGATCCACGTCCGCTGCCATAGTGTATTTCACCGCACCGATACCGCCTTTTTCGATGGGAGTATTGCGCCATGCAAAGTGGGTGTACTGTGAATCGACAGATACAGAAATAACTTCTACATTGAGCGCTTTAAATTTATCCATACGGTGATCTAAAGCAATCAGCTCGGAAGGACATACAAAAGTAAAATCCAACGGATAGAAAAACAAAATGACATACTTGCCACGGAAATCGGAAAGTTTGAAATCAGGCTTCATGGAGTTGTCCGGCATGACGGCGGTGGCGGTAAAATCCGGGGCCTGTTTGGTGACTAAAAAACTCATGTTAGGTATCT
>JAYRHO010000150.1:0-4388 GCA_041907245.1 Saccharospirillaceae bacterium | reverse complement strand
CGCAGAGTTTCGATTTCATCATCGAACAATTCAATGCGAAACGGGGTGTTTTGCCCCATCGGGAAAATATCCATCACCGAGCCGCGCACAGCAAACTCACCGTGCTCATAGACGTTATCGACGCAGTGATAGCCAGCGGCTTCCAATTGCAAGCGTGTATTATCCAAATTAAAACGCGCACCCACATCCAAGACAAAACTTTGGCCTTGATAAAAGCTGGCAGGTGGTAAGCGCTGCAATAAAGTGCTGACGGGTAAAATCACCACGCCTTGTTTTAAATCCTGTAAGCGGGTGAGGGTGGCAATGCGCTGCGAGGTAATGGTTTGGTGCGGTGAAAATAAATCGTAGGGCAGCGTTTCCCAGTCGGGAAAATACAGCACAGGAATGTCTTTAATAAAAAAACGAATTTCTTCTTCAAGGCTAAGTGCCGAGGCGCTGTCGGCACAGATGACCAAGGTCAGCCCTTGCTGCTGCTGCGCGGCATTGGCGATGCCGAGCGCGCGCGTTGCTCCTTGCACGTTTCCCCAAAAATAGCGCTCACCTGCGCGTTCAGGAATGGGGGGAAAAAGAGGGCTGGCCATGGCGGCTCCTATCAAAGGCAAGCAAAAAACAGGGCGCAAGTGTAGCGGAACACCGCCTGCCTGTTAAGAAGGCTCTTTGTTTGCGCTGGGGCTGTCTTGCTCTTTGGGTGAGGTGAAAACAAAAGCGCAAATTAAACCAACCAGTGCGCCTGCGATGGTAGCAGGCACAGTGTGATCGTCGAGCATCACACGGGTGTACATGGTGCAGACCATAATGACGGCCATATAAATGGCCGCGATTTTAAAGCGGTTTTGTTTGGTGCCATAACGACGTACCACATAAAACAAAGCCAAGGAAGCCATGGATGAATGGCCAGAGGGCATGTTGTGTTTGCTTTGTGGCGAGCGCGGCCTTTCTCCTAAACGGCGGCTGTTGTCGATGGTGGTTTGATTGTTAAATAGACGCTTAAAGGAGTGCGTGACAACGGTCGTGGCGATAGAGGCGTTGATGGATTGCGCTATGCCTACAGGGTCACGCATTAAAATAGGGGCAATAATTTGAATGGCGGTGCTGCTAAAACGCAGATAATTTTCCGTAAAAAGCTCGAAGTCTCCGCAAAAAGGTAGGCGCTTTTCCTTGTAAAAATCGTTGTTTATGGGGGCGTAAGCCACCACAAAAAACAGCACTATGAGCGCATAAATATAGAGCTTGGGCTTGGTGAGTACTTGCCAGCTTTTTTTATAATGTTCTTTGATGCTCATTTAAATATATCGAACTCGGGTTTGTAGATGGCTGAGGTGGCTTCAAATGCGCCCAGCACAGAATGAAAAATGTAATCTTGAGAATAATGATTGTACTTGATGATCTGCTCATTGGTTATATGGCGCTGAGCTTTAAATTCGTCGCTCATCCACACCATAAAGGGGATTTCTCTTTGATATTTAGGAGCGACCATATTGGGCGCGCCATGCAAATAAAAACCGTCTTCGCCAAGACTTTCGCCGTGATCGGAAATGTAGAGCATCACCACGGGTTTTTTCAGATCGCGTAATTTATCAATTAAAGATGACAGGAGGTAGTCGGTGTAGAGCACAGTATTGTCGTAGGCGTTATCCAGTTCGGCTTGTGAACAATTTTCAAGCTGTACCGAAGCACAAACGGGGCTGAATTTTTCAAATTGTGCGGGGTATTTTTTGTTGTAGCTGGGGCCATGGCTGCCCGAAGTATGAAGCACAATAAAGGCTTTTTTAGCATCAAGCTGTTTGATTTCGTCGTCTAAGCCATACAGCAGCAGCTCGTCGTATTCTTGGTTTTCGCAATTTTCTTTGCACAAAGTGCGCAGCTCTTCGCGCAGGCGATAGTGCGTCACTTTCATTTCGGGTTCGCCCCAATTTTTGGTGCGCCACACCACGGGCACGCCAAAACGATTGAGATAACTGGTTAAGGGTTCGTCGTTGGCAAAAACCTTGGTGCTGTTGCCTTGGTGCGACAAAATACAGGCCACACCTGTGGTGGTGTAAGTGGTGCAGGAAATCGGGTCGGGCATGGCCACCACATTTTCTTTGGCTAAAAGCGGCGTGGTGTCCTTGTGGTAGCCATATAAACCAAAACGGTCGTAGCGCGCGGATTCACCAATCACCAATACCACCAGTTGCTCTTGCGCTGGGTCTTTAAATTGCAAATCAGGCAGCAGGGTTTGTGGTCTTTTGCTAAAGGCTTTGGCTTGGTAAGAAATGCCATTGATGACATAAGACCAAGGCATGGATGAGCCCACTATGTATTTTGCGTGTTTGTCTATCCACAGCCATGAAGGGGAGTTCGCTAAAGCCCAAACTACAACCAAAATCAGACTGATGATTAAGAGTGCTATTTTGTGCAAAAACTTACTGGGCTTGATGGTGAATTTTTGTAACACCAGCGCAGGGATTAAGCCGAGGAAAAACACATAAAACAGCAGGCTAAGAGAAAATAAATCGCCTGCTTCGCTGCTATTGGTATTGAAGACGTTTCCCATCATTTCTTTGGTGATGATAACGGCGTAAGTGTTTACAAAATAAAAAGCGATGGCGTTGGTGATAAAAAAGAGCAGGGCGGTTAGCTTTACCAGCTTGGTATGAATCAAGCCCAAGGCTGTCATCACCAGTACGGTAAGAAAAAACTGAGCAATCAATACGGTAGCGAAGGTCAGGTAGCTGGCCTGCCCGTCAAATTCAATGTTTTTGAGGCTGTAGCGCAGCAGTGGGATATTGCACAGCAGTAAATTTAACAGGCTGAAGCCGTAGACAAAAACCCAAAAGCTCAAGGGGATCTTTTTACCCAGCCAGTTTGTAAAACGCATGCGATTGCCTTGTTGTTATGTCGTGGTGAAAGCGCGGCCATTCTACATTAATAGGCTTAAACGACAATGTAGCCACGGCTGGCGCGCGAGCTTGGAGTGTAAAAAGGCAGGGCAGTTCCGCGCGGGTTCTGGCTGATAAAGTCGGTAAATTTTTTACAAAATATCTCAATGGCTGTTTGTGGGCTGGTGGTGGCCGCACCCTAGACCCGACCGCTTTCTGAAGGCATAATGCGTCCCCAATTTTTAGCCCTCTTTACTAAACATAAGGTGACCTAAGTGAGCCAAGATAAGCGCGAAGCCTGTTTGCAAAATTGGATGGAACGTGAAGCCATCGCGGAATCCATGATCCCTCTGATCGGTGGTTTGTATCGCAATAAAAGCGTGGTAACCGCCATCTACGGTCGCCCCATCATCAACCGTTCGGTGATGGATCTGATGAAAGCCCACCGTTTTGTGCGCCATATGGAGCAAGACGAGCTTTCTGTGCAGGATACTTTCCCACTGCTGACGGCTTTAAATGGCATGGACATTGGTCGCGCCAATATCGACATCGGTAAGCTTGCGGTGAAGTTCAAAAAAGAAGGCCAAGGCCGTGACCTGCAAAGCTTTTTAAATGCCGAGCTGGCCGATGTTATCGGTAAAGCGCAAGAGGACGGCGAAAACCGCGACGTGGTGCTCTATGGCTTTGGTCGTATCGGCCGCTTGCTGGCACGCATCCTGATTGAAAAATCAGGCGGTGGTAAAGGCTTGCGCCTCCGTGCCATCGTGGTGCGTAAAGGCAAAGGCGAAGACTTGGTTAAGCGCGCTTCTTTATTACGCCGTGACTCCGTACACGGTCCTTTCCGTGGCACCATCAGCATCGACGCGGAAAATGAAGTCATCATTGCCAATGGCAACTACATCAAGGTGATTTACGCTGCCAGCCCTGCGGAAGTGGACTACACCCAATACGGCATCAAAAACGCCTTGGTGATCGACAACACGGGCGTGTGGCGCGATGAAGCGGGTTTGTCTCAGCACTTAAATTGCAAAGGTGCGGCGCGCGTTCTGCTGACAGCACCTGGCAAGGGCGATCTGAAAAACATCGTGTATGGCATCAATAACAGCAGCATCGACAAAAACGATAAAATTTTGTCAGCGGCTTCTTGCACCACCAACGCCATCACCCCAATTTTGAAAGTCATTCAGGATCAGTACGGTATTAATAACGGCCACGTTGAAACCGTACATTCTTACACCAACGACCAAAACCTGATCGACAACTACCACAAAGGCGATCGTCGCGGTCGTAGCGCGCCTTTGAACATGGTTATCACCGAAACAGGCGCCGCCAAAGCTGTGGCCAAAGCCTTGCCAGAGCTGAAAGGCTTGCTCACGGGTAACGCCATTCGCGTGCCGACTCCCAACGTTTCTATGGCGATTTTGTCTTTGAACTTGAAGCGCGAAACCACGGTGGATGAGGTGAATAACTTCCTGCGCGAGCTTTCTTTGCAATCTGAGCTTAACAAGCAAATCGACTGGGTGAACT
>JAYRHO010000149.1:0-3437 GCA_041907245.1 Saccharospirillaceae bacterium | reverse complement strand
TTTTGGTACAAGGGCGCGAGCACTTCTTCGCTGAAACGCGCGGCTTCGGCCAAAATCGCCTCCACCATTTCAGGAGTGGCTTCTTCGCCACTGGGGATGCTCTTGTAGTGTTTTTGGAAGTCGTAAACTTCGTTAACCAGAAAATCGATGTCCTTTAAAGGAGCCTTATAAGAAATCATGCCAAACCTCGAAGGTAAAATGACGCAAAAAAAAATGCACTGGGTGAAAATGCGCGGCGATTGTGGCAAGAGCCAAGCGGTGCGCCATTGGCTTGAGGGCATGGCAGCGGCGTCATTTAGGTTAACTGCGCTTGTCAAAAGCCAAACCCACAAGTAGATTGAGGGCATTATGTAAACCAAAGGAAAACCCGATGAGCTACCCCCAATTTATTGCCATAGACGGCAGCTCGTTTGAAGATTTCGCCCACCCCGTGGCCATTGCCTGGTCCTTGCCCGATGGCCAAATCAAAACCACGCTCATCACCCCAGAAGACGACTGGGAAGACTGGGATATCAGCTTGCAAGACCTGCACGGCATCACCCCAGACACCCTGCACCAGCGCGGCGAAAGCCCTTGGTCGGTCATCCGTGAGCTGGAGCAAGACCTCGAAAACGCCTACCTTTTTGCCGACCACCAAGAGCGCGTCGAAACCCTGATCAACAAGCTTTACGAAGCCTGCGAGCGCGAACCGAGCTTTGAAATCGTCGATTGCCGCGAAGAAGTCGCCAAAGAAGACATCGACGACTACGCCCATTTTAAAATCCCCTGCGACGAACGCGTCGAAAACCTCTTACGCGCCTACGCCCGCGCTCACGACAAGCTCTAGCCATGCCCAAACTCAGCCTTTTTAAAGAAGACCATATGCAGCTGGCCTATGGTCTTTATTTGCTCAAAACCAGCCATCCACTCATCCGTAAAATGCGCAAAAGCATCCGCCCTAGCCTCTTTGGCCAGCGCATGTGGGGCTCCAGCTTTTTAGCCATCGACTATTTAAAAGAAAACCCACTTACCGAAAACAGCCGTCTGCTGGAATTGGGCTGCGGCTGGGCGCCCATTGCTGTTTATGCCGCAAGCCTTGGCCACAAGGCGGCGGGGCTGGACATCGACGACCAAGTTTTCCCCTATATGGATGTACTGGCGCAAACCAACGACGTCAAAGTCAAAGCCTTGCACATGAGCTTTGCCGAACTCGACGCCAAGCAACTGAGCAAATACCAAGTACTGACAGGCGCGGATATTTGCTATTGGGATGACATGATCGACGAACTGCTCGCCCTATTTCAACGCGCCCAAACCTGCGGCGTAGAGCGTATCATCCTCAGCGACCCAGGACGCAGCACCTTCGCCAAACTCTGCGACGAATGCGAACGCCTCTGGCCAAACGCCTTCACCCACCACCACTGGTACGCGCTCGAACCCAACCGCTACGAAGGCCAAATCCTAGAACTGCGCTTCGCCCCTTAACCCCTTTCCCGCCTGTGCTGCCTTACCGCCTCTTACGCCGCTACTTAGCCGCTTTGCCGCTGTTTAGCCGCTTTGGCTGTGCGGCTACCTTTCGGTACACAACTCGCAGGCACGCCGTAAACCCGCCCCTGGGGGCTCGGAGATTGCCATCGATCCCCAGGACGGGGTGAATGCCGCGCTTGTCGGGAACAAGAAGCGGCCAGGCAATTTACGTCCTGCTCATTGTACACCGAAACGCCGCGCCAAAACGGCTTGGAGTCCTGTGCAGGCCGCCGCTGCGGCGTATGCAGCCCAAGGATCAAGGCATGAAAGACTCGCGGACGCTTCGGCTTACGCCGTCTGAAAGCCCTACTGACGTTTCTGCTTACGCCGCGTGCAAAGCCGCAACGAGCAAGGCGTTTCGAGCCAAGCCAAGCTTGCGTGCCGAGTGGGGATCACCTGAAGAAACCGTATGCGGCATGGATGCCGCATCCGAGCCCCCAAGGATGGGTTCACGGCGTGTTTCGGAAGGTGATACCCACTGCAAGGCACAGCAAGCGTTGTCGGGCGAAAGGTAGCCGCGTGAGTGCAGGCTTCAACGCCAAAAGTGTAGAGGCCAAGCACGGCGCAGTTTCGGCAATGCACAGGGCGAAGGCGCAGCGGTGTTTGTGATTATAAAGATATAAGGTTTTATTCTTTTTTACGCTAAGACTGCTGTGCTACTCTAGCCCACATTTTCTGCTAGCCGAGCCAAGCCATGCCCAATTTCGATGCTTTAAACCTAGAATACGCCAGCAAGCGCCCCAAGGACGTTCTTAAATACGCCCTAGACCAGCACGAGCAAATCGCCATCAGTTTCAGCGGTGCCGAAGACGTGGTGCTAATCGATATGGCCGTTAAAATCCGCCCTGATATCGATATTTTCACGCTCGACACGGGCCGTCTAAACCCCGAAACCTACCAATTCATTGAAAAAGTACGCAAGCATTACGGCATAACCCTAGACGTGCGCACGCCCGACCAAAACGCCCTGCAAAACTTCGTCAAAGAAAAGGGCCTGTTCAGCTTCTACCAAGACGGCCACAGCGAATGCTGCAATGTGCGTAAAATCGAACCCCTGCGGCAAAAACTTCTCACCTTGGATGCCTGGATCACCGGCCAGCGCCGCGACCAAAGCCCAGGTACACGCTCCAACATTCAGCATTTTGAGCAAGACAGCGCCTTTAAAGGCCGTGGCGATACACTCTTTAAATACAACCCGCTGGCGCTCTGGACAGGCGCACAGGTATGGGAATACATCAAAATGTTCGACGTGCCCTACAACAGCCTGCACGAAAAAGGCTATGTCAGCATCGGCTGTGAGCCTTGCACGCGTGCGGTGCTACCGCATCAGCATGAGCGCGAAGGCCGTTGGTGGTGGGAAAATCAGACCAAAAAAGAATGCGGCCTGCACGCAGGCAACCTCATTCACACTCAGAAGTAATAACCAAAGTTGGCATTAAAATAGTGGCTCACGCCTGTGCGCGCTGTCATATCCGCCATGTTGAGCTGCCTGTGCCAGTCTAAAAACACATACACTGCCCCTGCGGCTATGCCCATGCCCAAAGCGTTATCCGAGGAATCGGGTGCGCTTTGGGGCTTATCCGTCACCCAAGTGTAATCGTTGTAAAAATCCAAAGCGCGGATAGGGCCAAGGCTTACGGGCAAGCTGTATTTGACATTGGTGGTGTAACTCATCGCCTTGGTCGCTATTTGGTTATACACCCCGCCGTAATAAGCCATTCCTAGGCTTTTTGCCCCCGCACCCAAGGCATAATCGTAATGCGTGGCTTGCAGCTGCACATGAACACGCTGCCACTGGATACTGCTGTGCAGCGCATAGGCTTGGCGCTCACCCAGCTGCCTGTCGTTGGTTTTATCCCACACCCCGCCGTACAAAGCCGAACCACCCAGCTCAATGCGCAGCTCATCCATAGGGCTAAAGTTCTGCACCA
>JAYRHO010000148.1:0-3264 GCA_041907245.1 Saccharospirillaceae bacterium | reverse complement strand
GCCTGTGTGCAAGTGGAAATCCAGCTCGAACGGCTCTTTTCAGGGCTATGTGCGCCTAACACTGACGCAAATTGGCGCAGGCAATCAGCTTTATGTGCAGTGGCTGCAATCTTCGAACAATGGCCTGGACGACAAGGTGCTATCTACGCGCGTGATTGAGGAATTGGAGGGGAAAAACTTTAGCTTTGCCATGCCCAGTGCCAAGATTTTTCCAGACCACTGTTTTTTAAGCACTCAGGCTCAAGGGGAAGATAAGCTCAGCTATCGCATCGAACTGACGTTACGCGAACCTGGCCAGTACAGCTACAAGCAGGTTCGCGCTTTGGGAACGACTGAGCGTTAGTCGAGCTGGGCGAGGTCTAAGCGCTGGTAGAGGTGATTGCGGTTTTGATGCTGCTGCAGGCTTTCAAAGTCGAATAGCGTGCGATCGCCAAGCTGTGAGGGCGCGACGTTGCAGATGGACGAGAAGATATTATCAATGCGTCCTGGGTGCTCTTTCTGCCACTGTTTCAGCAAGTTCTTGATGTTCTTACGTTCCATATTTTCCTGCGAGCCGCACAGGTTGCAGGGAATAATGGGAAATTCTTTGATGCGTGCGTATTCTTCGATGTCGCTTTCTTTGCAGTAGGCCAGTGGGCGAATTAGAATGTGTTTTTTATCGTCGCTTAAAAGCTTGGGTGGCATGGCTTTGAGCTTGCCGCCGTGAAACATATTCAAAAACAGGGTTTCAATGATGTCGTCACGGTGATGGCCTAGGGCGATTTTATTGGCACCAATTTCTTCGGCGTAGCCGTACAGGTTGCCACGGCGCAGGCGCGAGCACAGGCTACAGGTGGTTTTCCCTTCGGGAACCAGCTCTTGCACAATGCTGTAGGTGTCTTTTTCCAGAATATGAAAATCCACGCCAATGCTTGTAAGGTAAGTGGGCAGCACTTCTTCAGGAAAACCGGGCTGTTTTTGGTCGAGGTTGACGGCAATGATGTCAAACTTAATGGGCGCGCTTTTTTGCAAGCCCAAAAGGATATCGAGCAGGGTGTAGGAGTCTTTGCCCCCAGATAAACACACCATGATTTTGTCGCCGTCTTCGATCATTTTGTAATCGTCGATGGCTTTGCCGACGTTGCGGCGTAAGCGTTTTTGCAGCTTATTGAACTCGAGCTTTTCTTTGCGCTCGTGCAGGAAATCCAACATAAAAAAGCCCCCTGTTTTGTGCGTGCGCTTTATAGCAGAACAGGGGGCGTTTTAATAGCTATTACTTAAAGAGGCTTAGTCTTCTAAGTGGCAAGGTGCGGTGAGCTGGTGGCCTGCCATTTCTTTGAGCATGGCGGTATCGAGCAGCACCACTTCTTTACCTTGGGTTTCGATCATGCCGTTCTTTTGAAAACGAGTGAAGACGCGGCTGATGGTTTCCACAGCAAGGCCAAGATAGTTGCTGATGTCCACGCGCGACATGGGCAGGCGGAAACGGCTGGTGGAAAAACCACGGCGGCCATAGCGTTCGGCGATGTTTAGCAGGAAAGAGGCGACGCGTTCTTCGGCGTTCTTTTTGCTAAGCAGCAGCATCATGCCCTGGTCTTGGCGAATTTCTTGGCTCATATTGCGCATCAGCTGACGGCGCTGGCCAGGCAGGCCATCGGCTAGGGCTTCAAATTGGGCAATAGGGATTTCGCAGACGGTGGTGGTTTCCAGCGCTTTGGCGGTCAGCGGGTAAGTGCCGTTGTTGTAGCCAGCCAAGCCCACCAGTTCAGAGGCAAGGTGAAAGCCTGTGATCTGCTCTTCGCCACTTGGGGCGATAGTAAAAGTTTTAAGTGCGCCCGTGCGCACGGCAAAGATGGCTTGGTAAGGCTCACCTTGCTGAAACAAAATTTGGCCTTTTTGGATGGGGCGGCCACGGCGGATGATTTCATCCAAGCGATCCATGTCTCCTTCGTTGAGAGAGATGGGTAAGCACAAGGCGTTGAGCGAGCAGCTTTGGCAGTGTGGTTGCGTGCCGCGCATTGGGCTTTCAGTAGCAAGATTCGATTTCATTGTGATCCCCAAGAAAATCCAGGCTGAGTAATGTTTCTTGATTTAAAGCAAGAAACTAATGTACCCAGACTACCGCAATAGTCCATATGCCGAATGTAATTAAAAGTAAAGATGCGAACTTTCGTACATTCGGCCGATTGATCCAAGGCAGGATAAGATTGCCAGCCAGCGTGCCCGCGAGCAGGGCTGGCAGCGTGCCCATACCAAAGGCGGCCATAGTCGCCATACCCATTAATGGTTGACCGTTGGCGGCCACCCAAGTCAGTGAACTGTAGATTAAACCGCAGGGCAAAAAGCCCCAGAGCATCCCCAGCATCAGCTGGTGGTGCAGTTTGGTCGAGCTCATAAAACTGCTGGTGATGGGTTTTAGGGCATTCCACACAGGCTGGCCAACCCGCTCAAAACGGGTGAGCACCATCCACCAACGCGCCACATAAAAGCCCATTAAAATCAGCATCAGACCTGCGATCGTGCGCAGTATCAGCATCAGCTGGTGGTTTTGCTCGGCCAGCCACAGGCCGATAAAGCTGACCGCCAGCCCCAGCAGGCTGTAGCTTAAAATGCGCCCTAAATTGAAGGTCAGCATGGTGCGCAAACGGTTATTTTTTTCGGCGCGCGCGCCGATGGCGGCGGCAATGCCACCGCACATCACCAAACAATGGCCAGAACTGAATAAGCCCAACAAAAAGGCGCTTAAAAGCGATAAAGGCTCGATAAGCTGCGTGGCGTGGTGCATGTGCTCGTGCATTATTTTTTCTCCTCATCGTCGTCATCAAACAAAATGCGGTGCGCGGGTGAGTCCATATCGTCGAATTGCCCAGAGCGAATCGCCCAGAAAAAACCGATTATGGCCAAAGCCAATAAGAACATGGAAAAGGGCACAACAGCGTAGAGAAGATCCATCGTTAACTCCTTTTTTTAAGATGCAATAAACGCATGGCATTGGTCACCACCAAGAGCGAGCTGAGCGACATGCCGATGGCGGCTTGCCAAGGCTGGACGATGCCTGCGGCAGCGGCGGGTAGGGCGATGAGGTTGTAGCCAATCGCCCACGCGTGATTTTGCCAAATAATACGACGGGTTTTATGCCCGGTTTCCAGCATATTCAGCAGGGTTTCAAGCTGGCCGTTGTTGAGCAAGGTATCGGCGTGGGTTTTGGCCAAATCGCTGGCGTCGTTGACGGCAAGGGATAAATCCGCCCCAGCCAGCACAGGGACGTCGTTGATGCCGTCACCG
>JAYRHO010000147.1:0-7474 GCA_041907245.1 Saccharospirillaceae bacterium | reverse complement strand
GCCATGTTATTTGGCTTGATGATTTTGCTGGTTGTTGTTGGCGGTAATTTTTACGCATGGCAGGCATTGGGCATGGATTTGCCTTTGGCAAGTGCGATTTTGTTGGTGTTTTTATTAAGTGTTTTTAATTTGGCCTATGGTTTTTTAATTGAAAATAAAAACCGTAAAAAAATACGCGGCATGTTTGATCAATACGTTCCGCCTGCGCACATTGAACGTATGCTGGCAAAAAATAACGAGCGCCATTTTGCTGGGGAAAGTAAAGAACTAACCGTGCTTTTTAGTGATGTGCGCAGTTTTACCAGTATTTCCGAAAAACTCAGTGCTAGTGAATTAAAACAGCTTTTAAACGCTTACTTTACGCCGATCACTAAAAGTATTTTTGACCACGATGGCACTATAGATAAATACGTGGGCGATATGGTGATGGCTTTTTGGGGGGCGCCGCTGGAGGATAAAAATCACGCGCATAAGGCTGTAGCTTGCGCGCTGGCTATGCAAAAAATACTGGCGCGTCTGCGCACCGAATTTACAGCGCAAGGCTGGCCTGAAATTCATGCAGGCATTGGCATCAATACAGGCACGATGAACGTAGGTGACATGGGTTCGATTTATCGTCGCGCTTACACGGTGCTAGGCGATGCCGTGAATTTAGGATCGCGCTTAGAGAGTATTACCAAGTATTACGGCGTGCCGATTTTAGTCAGCGAAAGCACCAAGAACAGCGCCCCCGATTTTGTTTATCGTTTTGTTGATTGCATTCAAGTAAAAGGCAAAGAAGAGCCTGTTAAGGTCTATGAGCCTTTGGGTTTACCCGATGAAATCGATGCCCGTGTTTATACGCAGTTGTCTTTATTAAATGACGCTCAGAATTTTTATAAGAATAAAAACTGGGAAAAGGCAAAGGCAATTTTTATTCAGCTACAAAAAATGAGCTTTTGCCCTTTGTATGGGCTTTATTTAGAGCGCATTGCGCAGCTGGAAAAAACGGCGCTACCTGAAAATTGGAACGGGGTGTTTAAACACGAGCAGAAGTAAGCTTCTGCTCATAAAACTATTGCGGATTCCACACACTAATGGCATTGGTTGTCGTGTTGTATTGGTTTTGTTGCAGCTGATCTTCGTACTTTCCTGAAAATTGCAGTGCGGTAATCGCGCCCTGCACACCCGTTTCGCCAATCAGCATGCCTTTGCTGGTAACAGCCACATCCAGCCCTGATCCTGATGCCGCATTGTACATGTAACTCATGCTGACGTTGTCTGGGATAAGGGTTAAGTAGGGCGAATTCTGGCCATTTTCTTTTATGCTGCCACTAAAATAGATATACCACGAAAAGCTTTCCGACTGACTGCTGTCTTGAAAGGTGAGTTGTAGGTTACTGTAGCTTGATAAAATATCGCCTGTAGCAAAATCAATTTTCAATGTGCCATCGTAACTTTGAGCTTTAAAGCCGTGATTATCTTCACCAATAACGGCGGCTGGAGTGAACATGAGTTCACCGCTGGTAGGGAGAATTGTCACAGGCGTTGGGGTGGCTTCTACCCAATAAATATTTTTTGAAAAACTTTGTACGGTTGTATTTTGGCTGCTGGAGCTTTTAATTTGATCGGGAGCGTTGGATGTGTATTCCCATAGGCCCCAGTGCGCCTCTCCAGTTAAATTTGGCAGGACATCGGCTATGTCCATCGGGCCATTGTTGGCGTCGGTGATGGCCGTGGACGTGCCTGAAAAACGGTACAGTTGTTCACCCGTTGCACCACGGCGATTGTCTTCTTTAAATATGTAGTCGTTGTTGTCGCCCGTAAAAATTAAGCCATCGGACGTGCTGTCCAGGGTGGAAACGAGAGCGACGCGATTGCCCGCATTTTGCAGTGCTTGCGAGTAAGTGGCTTGCTCGGTGGCGCTTAATCTCGGGTCGCCTGTAGGTGTTGGGTTTGTAGGAACGACGGGGTCAGGATTGGGGTTAGGATTGGGGTTAGGATTGGGGTTAGGCTGCGGAGCAGGATGGGTCGGCTCTTTCGTTTTTTCTAAGGTTCTTTCTAATAGCTCGGTATCCATCTGCTCTAGGGGCGATAAAATCGGTGCATCCGTAGGCGCATTGGCGTTGCCTGCTTGGTTTTCTGCCCCACTGTTGGGCACGGTCGCGCTGTCTGTTGTGTCTTGGCTGGAATTACTGCCTTGTTCTGAACTGGCTGAGCCGTTATGAGGCGCATCCTCAAGACTGGCGGGGGCTTGCAGCAGGCCAGTAAAACCTGTGGGGCTGAGTACGCCAAACTGATAGTTGCTGTCTAGGCCAAGATCGTAGCCTGTGCCATCGGCGGTGGTGAGGCGAATGCCGCCTTGCCACACACCTGCGATCAAATTGCCACCTTCAAGTAATACCGAATAAAGCGTGCCACGAATACCAATGCTGGCTGCTGGCGTGTTGATTTTGTAGGCCTCAGGCGTTCCCTTGCCGATGCTGCCCGTCAGCGAGCGAAAACCGCCTTCAACTAGCTGCATCAGTACTTTGCTGTCCTGGCCTTGGGCTTTGGCCAAAGTGTATTGCTGGATATTTAGCTGGCTGTTTTCTTTTAGCGCTAAAAGGCCATTGTCGATAAAGCGGATCTGCACGCGGCCATTGGCGGCGGTGAGTATGGTGTCTTGCTCAAAGACTTCAGAGCGGCGTGAAAGTACGCGCTCAACACCTTGGGCGTTTTTAGCGGTAACTTGGCCTGCGGCCATAATCACCGTTCCTGCAACGCCAGCCTGTGCAAAGGCTGTGCCCAGGCTTAGGGTTAGGCTTAAAATTGTGGCGGTAAATACAGAAATAAAATGCTTCATTTTGCCCTCCTAAAATGCCCAAGTAAGGCCAGTTTCAGCCAAGGTGCGCGAGTATTGATACAGCTTAACCGTGCTGTCATTTTCGCTTTGGCTAACTTGCGCATACAGGCTGAACTGAGAATTTAAATGCTGACGATAGCCCAACAACAGCAGGCCAAAGTTGTCTTCACGTTTGGAGAATAACGCCATTTTTTCTTGATATTGGCTGCTTTGCCATAGCAGCTGCGTGTAAATATCGCCAAAGCCCCAGCGATATTGCGCCTGAAGGCTCGCACCTAGGCCATCACGCATGTAAATGGCACTGCGGTGGGCTTTAAAATCTTGGCCGTAATTGACGGAAATCTGGCCATTTAACGCGCCAAAATTAAAACTGCTGCCGCTTTCGATTTGTGGGCGAAGCTTGTCGGTATCGTTATTTATTTTGTTGTCCAGGCGCAGCAAGTTTAAGCGGGCAAAAGGCTGAAATTGGGGCGATATTTGCCAAAACACATCACCACTGAGGCTTAGGTCTTGCTGATACTCTTCGCCGCCTAACAGGTATTGAGTTAAGTTTAGGCTGGGGCGCAGTTGCCATGCGCCAAACAGATGCCGAGAGCCGATTTGTGCGCCCGCACCGCTTAGGCTGTAGTCGTTATCTTCGCTGACCCAGCGATGATTAAAATAAGCCAGCACATCCCAGCTGCTTAAGCGCGAGAGCGGGCGGCTGTGGCTGCTTATGGCGCGCAGCTGCATAAAGGGGCTGTCTGGGCGGCGCTGTGCTGGGCTGAGCGTGGCTTAAAACAGGCCATCGAACAGCGCGATTTTTTGAGCATCGGTGGCACTGTTGAAATTGCTGTCATAGCCCGCTGCCAAGGTAAGACTCGTTTGCGTGCGACTTTGTAAGGCTTGGCGCTTGGCGGCAATGGCATCTAAAAATCGTTGGATGTTAGCTTGCACGTTGGCGGGCGGGTTGCTGGCGAGGATGCGTTCAAACTCTTTTTCGGCTTGCTCTAAATTGTCTAAATAGAAATAACTGCGCGCCAATTCAAGGCGATAACGCTGCACCTGAGGGTGGCTGGCCGAAAGTCGTTCAAAACTGAAAAGCGCGGGTTCAAATTTGCCTATTTGCAGCGCACTAAAACCGTAAAGAAAATCAAATTGGCTATCACCTTCAAGCTCGGCACTGTGTTCTTGCGCCAAGTTGAAGGCGTCTTCGTAGCGGTGTTGCTCAACCAGCGTGGATAATTCCGAGATGATGCTGCGGTTATCTGCCCAAGTGTGGCTGCTTAGAAATAAAACCAAGCTGAATAAAATGTATTTTTTCACGCGCTAAGCCCTTCTAGAAAAATGAAAGCTGACCTGCGTCAATTTTAGCAAGGATAGGGTTTATCACCTAGGTGGTAGTTGATGTATATCAAGCCAAGATTCGACAGATGGGCTACTTTGTTCTTGTTGAAAATGTAACACGATGAGGTGCTTTATGTTTATGGACGAAGTGGTTTTTGCAGGTGTGGCCATAGTAGGTTTGTGTGTGGTTTTTATGGCAGGATTTGTATTGGCCATTAAAAATGACATAAAAAAACGCGGCACAGGTGAGCCGCAATAACTCAGTGAAGCGCTTGCTTCCAAGCTTGTAGTTTTTCTGCGCGCGCTTTCTCCAGCGCGCTTTTTATTGCTGCGCCTTGGTGGCCTTGCGCCATCATATCTTGCGCGCGAATACTTTGAGCCTGCACCAAAGCCTCACGCAAAAAATCCGCCTGCGGGTACGCACTGTTTTCAAAACCCAAGCGCCCTTTGGCATCGGCGCAGGCTACTTGTAAAAACTCCTCAAAACGCTCGGGCTTGCGCCACACATCGAGGCGATTAAAGAGCGTAATAACAGTACTGGGTTTTAATTCCAACGCACGATGCACATGAGTGTGAAATTCGGCACAGAGCAAGGCCAATTCCGCACATTCATTGGGTGTTTTTAAACGCTCATGCAAAGTTTTTAAGGGCGCAAGGCCGCGCGCTTCGTGCGCAATATGCTTTGGCCATTCCTTTTCGGGTGTCAGTGCTTTACCAAGGTCGTGCGTCAGTGCCGCCCAGCGTACTGCAAGAGAAGCATTCATAAGATGGGCGGCATTTAAACTCATTAAAGCGTGTACGCCGCAGTCTATTTCGGGGTGATAATCCGCACGCTGCGGCACACCAAAAAGCGCATCAATTTCTGTGAACCAAACTTTTAAGGCGCCGCAATCGCGTAGCACTTGAAAATAAGTGGTCGGATTTTTTTCCAGCAGGGCACGCTGAGTTTCTTGCCACACTCTTTCAGCCACTAAATGCTGTAGCTCGCCATTGATAACCATGCGTTGCATGAGTTCGAGAGTTTCTGGGGCAATGGTAAAACCCAAAGGCGCAAAACGTGCAGCAAAGCGCGCAACGCGCAGCACGCGCAGCGGATCTTCGCCAAATGCGGGCGAAACGTGGCGCAGTATTTTATTTTTTAAATCTTGTTGTCCTTGGTAGGGGTCAATGATTTGGCCCTTTTCATCTTGCGCCATGGCGTTGATGGTTAAATCACGGCGCAATAAATCTTCTTCAAGGGTGACGTTTTTGTCAAAACTGCACACAAAGCCTTGATAGCCCACACCGCTTTTTCTTTCGGTGCGCGCTAGGGCGTATTCTTCGTGGGTTTTTGGGTGCAAAAAAATAGGGAAATCGGCGCCTACTTGCGCGTAGCCTTGCTGCCGCATTTGCTCTGGTGTGCTGCCCACCACCACCCAATCTCGATCTTTATAGGGTAGGTTTAAAAGGGAGTCACGAACGGCGCCGCCAACCAAATAAATTTGCATGTTTTTTCCTAAAAATACTAAAACGTCATCATAACGGGATTTATTTTTTTAGGGGAATAAAAAAGCCAGCGCAAGGCTGGCTTTAGGCTAATAACAGGTCACTTAGAAATTGAAGCCCATCTCCAAGGCAACGCCTGCTTCTTTTTCCCATTTATCTGGATTGGTCACAGCGGCAAGGTCGAGGTGCAGGGTATCAAAGGGTGAAATACCAAAGCCTGCCGATACGCTGTCTAAGCCACTTGCGGCTAAGTTGGTGCGATAGCCACCGCGCAGTTGGAACCAGCCCCACAAGTCCAATTCCGCACCTAACGAAGCGTATTGCGTAGCGGATTCGTAAGCGAGCGAGTCGTTTTTAAGCAGGTCTAAATCGAAAGCGACGTTCAGGTATTTGCTTAAATACGCAATACCGCCGCGCACTTGTGGGCTTAAGCTAACTTTGCCGCCTTTGATTGTGTAAGGCACGCCATTGGGTACACCGTTTTCGTCCTTAGGCTCTACCAAAGTATCAGCGTATTTGTATTCGCCGCCTAATAGATTTTTTACGACCGTGCCGACCATCCAATTGCCGTCTTCACCGAAGCGATAAGAGGCACCGACATCCAAGTTAAAGGCCGAATAATCTTTGCGAGATTCGTCGATAACATCACTGTCGACTTCATCAAAGTTATCCAGTTCGTTGCCGTAATGAGCGGTAAAGATTTTTTGAATTTTTGGGGTAATACCAAAGGCGATTTTTTGCTCGGCAATTTCAAATTCGCGCGAGAAAGACAGGCCAATATCGGTGACACCGACAGCCACCACTTCGGCAGTGGAAGTCAGCTCGGGCGAGGAGGCGGCGTCGGTAAACTCACCGTTTTGAATAATAGGCTTGTTGCCAAGAGCCGCCACGTTCGCAGAAGAGTAGCCTTTTAAAGTAGTAGCTTGGTTTTTAAGGGTTGTTTTGGTGCTGTCAAAACTGTTTTTAGCGGCTTGTATATCTGCTAGGTTCGTGGCGCTATCCACAGTGGTTTGCAGGTCATTTAAGGTGGTATCAATCAGCGTGCTGGTGTTTTGTGCTTCGGTAACAAAGCCTTGAGCGGCAGGAACGTAGGCTTCAAGCAAATCCAGATCATTTTCAACCAGTTTAATTTTGGCGGGAAAATTGACCGTACCCGTGGCCGATACCGCTACAGCAAAAGTTTTGCTGGGTACGGCTACGACACCTGCCACACCCAGTCGGCCAGAGAGTGGGTTATCGGAAACCTTGCGCAGTGAGTTGGTGAGCTCATGCACAGTAGTATTGATATTTCCGAAGTTCCCTTGTACCGCAGTGGTGCTGTTTTGAATACTGGAGTTGCCTGCACGCAGCTGCGTGATGGCATTGGTTAATTCGGTCTTTGCGGTGTTCACATCGGTTGAGGTGTTGACGTTGATATTTAGATTTTCAAAGTTTTGAATAGCCTGCAATAAATCATCAACGTTTTGCTGCAAAGACTTTGTGCCTGTAGCTGGGTCGCCATCGGTCGCGTATTTTTCAAAGTCGGGGAAAATATCGTCGTTGATGTGTTGGGCTTCGTCGATCACGCTTTTTTCATCGGTCAGGCTTAGGCCAATTTGGGGGAAAAGAAAAGAAAAGTCGTCGTTTTCATTGGCCTGAGAAAGCAAGGATGGGTTGTAGGCGGGAGCGTGAGCGCGTTTGGCGCTGGCAACGCCGGTGTTGCCCATAGCCAAACCGCGCGCGTCCATCGGCATAAAGGGCGCAGCGTAAACGGCTTGAGCAGAAATCGTGGCGATGGCGAGCGCCAATAAGGAATGCTTAAACATAAAAATCCCCTTGGATTGGTAAGAAAGTTGAGTG
>JAYRHO010000146.1:0-3157 GCA_041907245.1 Saccharospirillaceae bacterium | reverse complement strand
TGAGCTGGCAGGTGCAGAAAAATCTGAGCCTGGATGCGGGTATCAACAATCTGACCGACAAAAACTACGAACTCAGCGACGGCTTCCCTATGCCTGGGCGCGTGTTCTTTGCCAGTACCCAGATGAGCTTCTAAGGAGAGCAATCATGGCGATTCAGGCAGCAGCGATAGTGCACGACGGTGGCGAAACAGGCGATATGTTACTGGTACGAGTGCTGACGCGCTTACGCCAGCAAGGGTTTAAACTGCGCGGGCTGATTACTTGGCGCGGCAAAGACCCTGAGGGCAAGCTGCCCATGCTTATCCGCGATATCCACACCGATATTCTCTACCCCATTTCGCAAGAGCTGGGTTCAGGCTCGAAATCGTGCAGCCTCGACCCAGGCGCCCTATTAAACGCCAGCCATGTGCTGCAAAAAGCCCTGCACGATGCCCCTGATTTAGTGCTCATTAACCGCTTCGGTGGTATGGAAGCCTGCGGGCGTGGTTTTGCCAGCGACCTGCTGAATTTACTGATGGCCGATATTCCCGTACTGACCGTGGTCAGCCAGTCGTACCAAGAAAAATGGCTGGAGTTTACTGGCCACGAAGGGCGACTGTTACCGCTGGACAGCGAGATTATTTTTGATTGGGCATTAAGCACCCGCTATCAAGCAGCCCACGCCTAAATACCCGCAGAGGTTAACCATGAAACGCCGTGATTTTATCACCACCTTAGGGCTGGGCTTGGCGCTGGCACCTTGGCTACCCGCCATGGCGCGCGCGGCCACCACCGAGTTCTTCTACTTTGGCCAAGTGCCCAAGCACCCCAAACGCATCTTTGCCGCAGGGCCACCTGCGGCGGTGCTGGTGCATTGCCTTGCACCGCACAAACTGCTGGGCTGGCCTTGGCCGGTACCGCACCTAGGACTTCTGCCCGATGACAGCGTACAACTGCCCATGCTGGGCAAGCTTGCAGGGCGTGGCAGCACCCTCCCACTGGAGCGCCTCTATGCCCTTAAACCCGATCTGATTGTCGATGCGGGTAATGTGGATCCAAGCTACTTATCGCAGGCAGAGAAAACCAGCGCTCAGCTGCGTTTGCCTTATTACCTGTTCAGCACGCGCCTAGCCGAAACGCCCAAGCTGCTGCGCGAAGCAGGGCTGCGCTTTGATGAAGCCGAACGTGGCAAGCGGTTGGCTAGGCAGGCACAGGCCATGCTCGACCACGCTCAAGCCCATCCGCTTTCTGGGCGAGTGTATCTAGCACGAGGGCCGCACGGGCTGGAAGCGGGGCTGGCAGGCTCGATTCACAGCGAAGTGCTGGATTTTTGTGGGCTGACCAACGTAGCCGCCAGCCTTGGCAGTCAAAGCCTTGGGCAGGTGTCACTGGAGCAGCTCTATGCTTGGCAGCCGCAGCACATTATTTGCCAAGACCGCGCCCAGCTTGAGCACATTCGAGCAAACCCTGCTTGGCAGCGTTTGGCAGCGGTGCAGCAAGGCCAAGTGCATCTGGCTCCTGCGCAGCCTTTTGGCTGGCTCGATGGCCCGCCCAGCATCAATCGCCTACTGGGGCTATGGTGGCTGGAGGCGGTATTCAAGCCCGAACTGCGACCCGACTTGCCAGCGAAAGTGGCGGATTTTTACGCCTTGTTTTATGGCAAGCGCCCCAACGCCATACAGCTAAACCTACTTCTGGCGGACCTTGTATGACACTGTTGCGCACGCCTTGGCTGCTCGCCCTAGCCCTCGCTTTGAGCACCCTGTTGGCGCTCAGCATTGGCCCGTACCCGCTGAATTGGCACGAGCTGGTGTACGGGCTAGGTGCAGGCCAACTGAGTGACGACAGCTGGGTGCTGCTTCAGCTGCGCTTACCGCGCGTGCTGGCGGCGCTGGTCGTTGGTGCGGCGCTGGCCAGTGCGGGCGCGACCTATCAGGGCATGTTTCGCAACCCGCTGGTGTCGCCCGATATTTTGGGCGTGGCAGCGGGGGCGGGCCTTGGCGCGGTGCTGGCCATTTTTCTAAGCCTGAGCCTGATTTGGGTGCAGTTATTCGCCTTTGTTGGCGGCTTGGTGGCGGTGTTTTTGGTGTATTTCGTTGCCAAGCTGGTGACGCGCCACGACGCCATTTTGGTGCTGGTACTGGCGGGCGTGGCGCTCAGCGCACTCTTAGGTGCGGCCATTTCCATGTTCAAACTGCTGGCCGACCCCTACAACCAACTGCCCAGCATTACCTTTTGGCTGATGGGCGGGCTCAATGCTTTAACGCTCAACGACCTGCTTTTTGTCGCGCCTTTTATGCTACTGGCACTGCTTCCTCTGTGGCTGCTGCGCTGGCGCATCAACCTTTTGTCACTCAGTGACGACGAAGCGCAGGCATTGGGGCTGAACGTGCCCCGCACTCGACTGTGGCTGATTTTAAGTGCCACCTTAATGACCGCCAGCGCCACCGCCGTCAGCGGCATCATTGGCTGGGTTGGGCTGATTATTCCGCATATTGCCCGATTACTGGTGGGGCCTGAGTTCTCGCGCCTGCTGCCTACCAGCCTGCTACTGGGCGCAGTCTTTTTGCTGTTGGCCGACACCCTTGCCCGCAGCCTAGGCAATATTGAGCTGCCTTTAGGCGTGGTTACAGCCTTTATTGGTGCGCCTTTTTTTATCTTTTTATTACTACGCACAGGGAGAAATTAAATGGAATTAAAAGCGCAGCACCTCAGTGTTGGTTATGGCACAAAAACACTGATTAAAGAGGCCAACTTTTCTTTAAGCGCAGGCCAAGTGCTGTGCCTGCTCGGTAGCAACGGCTGTGGCAAATCCACTTTGCTGCGCACGCTACTTGGATTACTTACACCGCTGTCTGGAAAAATCACCTTAAATAATCAACCACTGCAAAATTTCAGTGCCGCAGAACTAGCCTGCCATATTGCCTATGTGCCACAAGCGCAAAGCTCGGTATTTTCATGGACGGTACTGGACGCCGTGTTATTTGGCGTACTATCACGCTTAAAACCGCTGCAACAGCCTGGCCAAAACGAGCGCGACCAAGCACAAGATGCATTGACAACATTGGGTATTGCCCACTTAGCCAAACGCACTTTTAATACCCTGAGCGGCGGCGAACAACAGCTGGTTTTGCTTGCCCGCGCCCTGACTCAGCAAGCGCCGTTATTGATTTTGGAC
>JAYRHO010000145.1:0-2668 GCA_041907245.1 Saccharospirillaceae bacterium | reverse complement strand
GTGGGGCTTTGGCTGGCTTGGCTAAGAATCTGCCACAGCTGATGCTCAAAGCTCAGCCCGCTTTGTGTTATGGCTTGTTTGAGCACAGGCGTTGCGGCCAGCTGGGTGAGCGTAGGCAGGTTTTGCTGCCAGTTTTTTAAAATTTCAAGGGCGGCTTTAGGCGGCTGGCTTTGGGGGCTATTGAGCACTTCTGTGCTGGCTGTACTGGTGGTTTCCAAGCTGTGGCTAAAAAATTTCAGTAGCTCAAGCGTCGGGCTTGGCTTGCTGGCTGTAATGATGCTGGCTTGGGGGGCTGTGGGCGCGCTAGATGCTGGCTTGGTGTAGGTGCTAGCGGGGGCGGCGTTGGGGTTAGGTTGCGCCGGGGCGTTAAGCAGCTCGCGGCTTTGCACAAATTCTTTAAGGGCAGGGGGGATTGCGGCGGCATTAAATGGCTCAGCTGTGTTTTGACTGGGTAGGCTAAGTGCCAGTAGGCGCAGACTAGGGGTATTTGTGGCGTTGGTCGTGCTCTGTGCAGGCGGGATAGGCGTGCTTTGTAAGCTGAGTTTACTGCCAAGGGGCAGAGGCAGCTCGCTTAGTACCTGTAGGCTTTGCTTGCCCGCCAGAAGCGTTAGCAAATAGTGCGGCGGCTTGGGCTGTACTTGGGCCACTAGAGCTTCAAAGCTTGGGGGGAATGGCGTGGTGCTGGTGGCGTTTGTTGTCGATGCTTGGCCTTCAGGCGCAGCGGATTTGGCGGCATTTAAATCCACTTGCAGGGCGCTGCTGGAAATGAGTGGTAAGGACGAGTGCATCATAACTGGGCTTATCGGCGGCTTTTACCTAACTTTATGCTATGGCTCACCTAGTTGCCGATATTTATGTATATAATGGCGCAATTTTTTTGCCTAAGCCGTGCATGAATACATCCGCTGTCTTTCCTGCTGTTTCCCTTGAAGCCATCGAGCTCTACTGCGAGCGCGATGATCGCGTGCTTTTTGAGAATCTGTCTTTGCAGGTGAAAAATGGCGATTTAGTGCAGCTTTCTGGCCCCAATGGCGCAGGTAAAACCACGCTCTTGCGCCTGTTGGCGGGCCTTAATCTGGATTATCAAGGCAGGCTTTTGTGGCAAGGCCAAGCGCTGCACGATGATTTTTCTCTCTACGCCAAAGACAGGCTCTACCAAGGGCATTTGGCGGCCGTTAAAAAAACCCTTAGCCCCATCGAAAACCTACGCTGGCTGACCTCGGCTTGGCAGATTAAAGAAGATGCGCTTTGGCATGCCTTGGATGAGGTCGAGCTGTATGGCTTTGAAGACACGCCTTGCCGCGCGCTTTCAGCGGGGCAAAATCGCCGCGTAGCCTTGGCGCGCCTGTGCGTAGCGCCCACGCCTTTGTGGATCTTAGATGAGCCTTTTACCGCGCTGGATAAAGCGGGGGTGGCTTGGCTTGAGTCGCGGCTTGAGCGCCATGTGCAACAAGGCGGCGCGGCGCTTATCACCAGCCATCATGCTTTAGAAAAAATCAGCAATTTACGCCGCCTTGAGCTTGGAGTGCGCGCATGAGCTTAGTGCTGGCTACGGTAAAACGCGATTTTCTACTGGCGGCGCGCAACAAAGGCGAGTGGCTTAACCCTTTGATGTTTTTCCTTATGGTCGCGGCGCTTTTTCCTATGGCTGTGGACCCAGACCCGAAGTTTTTAAGCAAAATCGCAGGCGGCGTGATTTGGGTGGCGGCGCTTTTGGCAACTTTATTGTCTTTGGACGCTCTGTATAAAGCCGATGTCGAAGACGGCAGCCTAGAGCAGTGGTTGGCCTCGGGTGAGTCTTTGTACGCTATGACGCTTGGCAAGGCCTTGGTGCATTGGTGCATAAGCGGCTTGCCGCTTACTTTAATGGCGCCTGTATTGGGCTTGATGTTAAACCTTCCCAGTAGTGCGTATTGGGCTATGTTGAGCAGTTTGTTATTGGGTACGCCTGTGCTGAGCCTTTTAGGCAGCGTGGGTGCGGCGCTTACGGCGGCGGTGCGAAGCGGCGGGCTGCTACTGAGCTTGGTGATTCTGCCCTTGTATATTCCTGTGCTTATCTTCGCCGCCAGTGCTGTGTACAGCTCTGGCATTGGCTTGGGTTATAGCGGCCAGCTGGGCTTTTTAGGGGCCATGCTGGCTTTGGCTTTGTGTTTGACTCCCTTTGCGGCCAGTGCTGCATTGAAACTTAACTTATCGCGGTAATCTTATGTGGCAGTGGCTTAAACGACTTTATCACCGCCTTGGCTCGCCCAAGTGGTTCTATGAAATCAGCGAAGAGTGGCTGCCTGTGCTGGCTACGTTGGCGGCGGTGTTCTGCGCTATGGGGCTGGTGATTGGCTTGTTGTTTGCGCCCGTTGATTACCTGCAAGGTAATAGCTATCGCATCGTCTTTATCCATGTGCCTGCTGCCATTATTGCGCAAAGCGCTTATATGATGATGGCGGTAGCTGGTGCTATCTATTTGATTTGGAAAATGAAAATGGCGGCTTGGGTGGCCAAAGTACTGGCTCCAGTCGGTGCCAGTTTTTGCTTGATTGCGCTTTTTACTGGGGCCATTTGGGGCAAGCCTACTTGGGGCACTTGGTGGATTTGGGATGCGCGCCTGACGTCCATGCTGCTTTTGCTGTTTTTGTATTTTGGCGCTATGGCCATTTCGCAAGCCATGGAC
>JAYRHO010000144.1:0-2753 GCA_041907245.1 Saccharospirillaceae bacterium | reverse complement strand
GGCTTTGCACACGGTGTAAGCCGAAGCGGCCGCTGAGCTTTCCTCGCCTTGGCGATGTTTGCTGGCTGCGCAAGCTTGCGTGCGCAGTGGGTATCACCTGAAGAAACCGTATGCGGCATGGATGCCTCATTCGAGCCCCCAAGTATGGGTTTACGGCGTGTTTCGGAAGGTGATACCCACTGCAAGGCACAGCAAGCGTTGTTACGGCCAAACACAATAGCGCAAAGGCGTAGCTTAATCCGAAAGGTAGCCGCACAGCCAAAGCGGCTAAACAGCGGCAAAGGCGGCATAAGCAGCACAGGCGAAGCGGGGAGAGAAAGAGGAAGGGCAGCCGCGCCTGTGCGCGACGCCCGTTGCTAAGCCGTTGCGGCTTAGATCATTTCAATGGCGACAGCGACGGCTTCGCCGCCACCGATGCACAGGCTGGCGACGCCTTTTTTGCCGCCAGTGTTTTTCAGAGCGTTCATCAATGTCACGATAATACGAGAGCCAGTAGAGCCTACGGGGTGGCCTTGAGCGCACGCGCCGCCGTAGATGTTCACTTTGTTCACATCCAAGCCCAGTTCATCGCAAGGCATCATGGCAACCATAGCGAAAGCTTCGTTGATCTCGTACAAATCAACGTCGTCTTTGCTCCAGCCGGCTTTATCCAATACACGTTTCAAGGCACCAACAGGCGCCAAAGTGAACTCAGATGGGTGTTGAGATTGAGTGGCATGAGCCACGATGCGCGCAATAGGAGCCACGCCTTTGGCTTTCGCCGCAGATTCGCTCATCAGTACTAAGGCAGAAGCGCCATCGGAAATAGAAGAAGCGTTGGCCGCAGTGATAGTGCCGTCTTTAGCAAACGCAGGACGCAGGCCAGGGATTTTTTCGATATTGGCGTTAAAAGGCTGTTCGTCGTTAGTCACCAGCTCTTCACCTTTACGGGTTTTAACGGGTACAGGAACGATTTCGGCGTTATTTAAGCCTTGTTCGATAGCGGCTTTCGCGCGGGTTAATGAACGAATGGCGTAAGCGTCCATTTGTTCACGCGTGTAGCCACGGCTGTTCGCAGTTTCTTGGGCGAACGCACCCATTAACTTGCCAGTTTCAGCGTCTTGCAGACCGTCTAAGAACATATGGTCTTGTGGCGCTTGACCTGCGCCCATGCGGAAACCTGAACGCACGCCTTGCAGTACATAAGGCGCGTTGGTCATGGACTCCATGCCACCGGCCACACCAATTTCAATGGTGCCTGCTTTGATTAAGTCGTGAATCAGCATGGTGGCTTTCATGCCAGAGCCGCATAGCTTGTTAATGGTGGTGGCACCCGTGGCATCTGGGATACCCGCTTTGCGCATCGCTTGGCGAGCAGGGCCTTGGCCCAAACCAGCAGGCAGCACGTTGCCCATAATCACTTCTTGCACGTCGGCGGGCGCAATGCCAGCACGCTGTACGGCTTCTTTAATGGCAATAGCACCGAGTTCGGTAGCGGTAACACTGGCCAAAGAGCCTTGAAAACCGCCCATAGGGGTACGAGCGCCGGCCACGATCACAACAGATTCAGACATAGAAACACCTTCTGGTTGCTGGTAAAAACGGGCACTGCCCGCAAGGAGGGGCGCATTTTACACTGGAATTAGTCTTCTAGCATGCTTATCAGCTTGTCGCGCAAATAGAGGCGGCGAATTTTCAGCGCTTCGCTTTTTTCCAGGCTTGCGGCAGGGTTTTGCGCCAGCGCGCTGCCCAGCTCTTGGTATTCATCGAACAGGCGGGCAAAGTGCCGATCTTTTAGCTTTAAGCTTTTGATTAGGCTGGCTTTTTCAGGAAATTCTTGCTCTAGGGTCAGGCTCATGCCACTTCTCTTTATAGTTTGGCGAGAGCTTACTATGCCAGCCTGAAAATTACAGTTCTTGACGCACATCAAGGCCGTTTCGGCCTTGAGCGCCTGAGCTGATCTAAATCAAAGGCGGCTAAGCCTTTGCTCCAGCCATTGTTGCAGTTGCGGCGCGGGCAGTGCGCCTGACAGGCGGTCAATTTCTTTGCCCTGATGAAAGACGATAAGAGTGGGAATGCTGCGAATGCCCATCTGCGCGCTGATTTGCTGCGCCTCCTCGGTATTGACCTTGGCAAAGCGCAAACGGTGCTGCATCTTGCCTGCAAGCTCAGTAAATACAGGAGCCATCATTTTGCACGGGCCGCACCAGCTTGCCCAAAAATCCACCACTATGGGCAGGTCATTTTTGGCAAGAAAACGCGCAAAGTTGGCGTCGTCGAGATTGGCGGGCTGGCCTGTGAACAGCGGGCTTTGGCAGCGGCCACATTGGCCTTGCTGCTGTTGTTTGTCGTCGGGAATGCGGTTGATAGCGGCGCAGGCGGGGCAGGTGTAGTGCATAGCAACATCCTCAATAGCTGATAATTACTATATAAGGATTCAGTTATGAAGTTTCAAGCCACTGCAGCGCCTACAGCAAGGGTTGGATTTTGGCCAAAAATTGCGCCTTCTCGACTTCGCCGACAATACGCAGCACTTCTTGCCCGTCTTTAAAAAACAGCAGGGTCGGTGGGCCAAAGACGCGGTGCTTTTGCATAAAGTCGCGGTGCTGTGCTTGGTTGGTGGTGAGGTCGAGCTTTAGCCAGCGTGCGCGGCCAAGGGCTTGTTGCACATCGGCTTGCTGAAAGATGTATTTGTCCATCACCTTGCAGCTGATGCACCAGTCGGCGTACAGGTCGAGCATCACCAGGCTTTGGCTGGTGCGAATCTGCGTTTC
>JAYRHO010000143.1:0-6390 GCA_041907245.1 Saccharospirillaceae bacterium | reverse complement strand
TGCCTCGGGAGAGTTGCGTACCGAAAAGCGCGAGCTGGAAGTGATTGCCCCCAGCGAATTTAAGCCAGTCATTCGTTATTTGCCTCAACTTATTGAAAAAATTCAAATAGAGCGTTTGGCCTCAGACAGCCCTTATGTGCTTTTACCGCACCGCCCCAATTATTTATTGCCTGTTACTTGGCAAAACCATCCCTCCAATGAACATGCGCAGCAAATGCTGCAAGCTTTGACTGGCGACCCCAAGGCGGGCGCTAACGTACCCGAGCTAAATCATGTGGAGGTGGCCTTTCAATTTAGCCTGAAATACCGTTTGAACGATGGCTGGTTGGGTAAATTCAGTCGTATTGAATTTGCTTATACGAACCGCTCTTTTTGGCAGGCGTATAACAAAGACGTTTCCAGCCCGTTTCGTGAAACCAACCATGAGCCTGAGCTGATTTTTTCTTGGCTAACGCGCAATCAATGGGCGGATTATTTTTCTATTGCGCTCAATCATCAATCCAACGGTCAAACCAGTGCCATGTCGCGCAGTTGGAATCGTGTTATTTGGGAGGGCGGCTCGGTGTTGCCGCAAGGGATTTTGCGCATGCGCTTATGGTGGCGTATTCCTGAGACGGAGAAGAAAACGCCATTTTCTTCGCAAGGTGACGACAACCCCAATATTGAAAATTATTTGGGTTACGGCGAGGTCAGTTATATTTACCCCTTTGCCAAACAAAATATCTCGCTGGTGCTGCGTAATAATTTAAACAGCGCACACAATCGTGCCGCCATGGAACTTGGCTGGACTTTTCCATTAACAAAACGCATGCAGGGCTATGTGCAGTATTTTAACGGCTACGGTGAGAGCTTGATTGATTACGATCGTAACCAACAGCGTATTGGCCTTGGTATCAAATTGAGTGACTGGCTGTAATGATAAAAATTGGTTTAATTATTAACCCTTACGCAGGTATTGGTGGTGCGGTTGCATTAAAAGGCAGCGATGGTGCGGCGGTGGTGCAAGAAGCGTTAGCACGAGGTGCACAGCGCAAAGCCCAAGAGCGCGCACGTCAATGTTTGGAATTATTAGTTGCGGTAAAAGACTCGCTGCATTTTTTCAGCGTTGCAGGTGAAATGGGGGGCGATGTCTTGGCGCAGCTGGGTTTTGAGCATGCGTTACTGCCCTTGGATATACCTCTTACCCAAACCAGTGCGGCGCATACGCGCGCTCTTGCTCAGGCTTTGCTTGATGAAAATCTTTCTTTGATTTTATTTGCAGGCGGCGATGGTACGGCGCGCGATATTTGCAAAATTATTGGTGAAAAAATCCCCGTATTGGGTATTCCTGCGGGCGTAAAAATCCATTCGGCGGTGTACGGTATTACCCCCAAAGCCAGTGCGGAGGTGGTATTGGCTTTGGTGCGTGGGACTTTGGTGGATATTGCCGAAGCCGAGGTGCGCGACTTAGACGAAGACGCATTTCGTTTAAATCAGGTGCGCGCCAAGCATTATGGTGAAATGCGTGTGCCGCGCCTCGGGCATTTTGTGCAGGCGGTCAAACAAGGTGGTGTGGAATCACAAGAGCTGGTATTGGCGGATATTGCCGCTTGGGTAGGGCAACATTTGGCCGAAGATGAGCTGTATTTTATTGGCTCGGGTAAGACCACGGCCGCCATTATGCAGGAGCTTAATTTACCCAATACGCTCTTGGGTGTGGATGCCATTTATAACGGCAAAATCGTGGCGCAAGATTTAACCTCAGCACAGATTTTGGCCTTGCTGAATCACTACGAAAAGGCGCAGGCGATAGTCAGCGTGATGGGCGGGCAAGGGCATATTTTTGGCCGAGGCAATCAGCAATTTAGCGCCGAAGTGTTGCGCAAATTAGGCAAGGAGCGCATTCAGGTGGTATCGGCAAAAAGTAAAATAACGGAGCTGAATGGCCGCCCCCTGATTATGGACAGCGGCGATAGTGCCTTGGATGCGCAATGGGCAGGAACCATTGAAATCATTACGGGGTATAACGATCGCATCGTCTACCCGTTAATCTAAATGGCTTTAGGTTGAAATTAAAATAGGCTCAGCGATGCCACAATGCCGTCGTCTTTGATGGTGATGCCTTTGAGCATCATTTTAGCCAGAGCTTCTTGCACGTTATCGTCTTTAAGCTGATACACAGGCTGATCACTAAGGGCTGGCACGAGCAGCTGTTGCGCAATGAGTTTAAGCTGCAATTGCACATCATCGGGCATGCCTTCAATGCTGAGCTCATCAATCTGGGGATTATCAATATAAAAGCTGTGATTTACATTTTTATAACGCAGCTTGCCATTGGCCGTCACAACGCCGCGCATTTCGCCACCTATGACGGTGGCCACAATAATTTGCACGCGAATTTTTAAGCGCTGCTCATCGGCCATCAAATCCAGCTTGGGTTTGGCCAAGGTTATAGCGACAACACCTTGCTGATGAGTAATAGGGAGGCGTTTTTCTAATTCGGCTTGAATATCGGCGCGTGAAAATTCAATTTCTTGTGCATTTAATGCCAGGCTCAATAAGCTACCAATAATCAGAACTAACCATTTGCTCATGGTTTTAATTTCCTTATGTTTTCCTCGGTGCGACGACGCCAGTAAGCCGCCAAGAGCGACGCACTCAGATTATGCCAAATACTAAATAGCGCGGCAGGTAAAGCGCTGATGGCACCAAAAAATTGCAAAGCAATAGCCACACCTAACCCCGAGTTTTGCATGCCGACTTCGATGGCAATAGTGCGCGACACCACTTCGGTTTGTTTGCACAAGCGCGCGATGCCATAGCCTGCGCCTAGCCCAATTAGGTTGTGCAGCATAACGGCAAAGATTGTCATTAGGCTAACACTGGTTAATGCTTTGGCATTAATTGCCACAATGATGGCAATGATCAGCAAAATGATGGCGGTGGCAATGTTGGTTAGGTGGTTATACAGCGTGCGTTTTAATGCAGGAATAAACTCGTTGCACAAAAGCCCTGCGCCAATAGGAAGCACGACGATTTGCACCATGCTGAGCATCATGGCCTGCACATCCACTTCAACGGCCGCACCTGCGTACAAGGCAATGAGCCAAGGAGTCAGTACTACGCCGAGCAAGGTGGAGCACAGCGTCATACTCACCGACAGCGCCACGTCGCCGCCTGCCAGATAGGTCATCACATTGGAGGCCGTGCCGCCTGCGCAGGCACCGACCACAATTAGCCCGACGGCCATTTCGGGGGAAAGATTTAACATCAGGGCGACAGCCCAAGCGGTGAAGGGCATCACTGTAAATTGCACTAAAACGCCAAGGCCAATCGAGGTGGGTTTTTTCAGCACGCGGGTGAAATCTTCGATGCGCAGCGCCAAGCCCATGCAAAACATCACCACACTCAATAACGGCACGATGGCCGAACCCAAACCAAGCAAGGGGGCAGGCTGATACCAAGCCAAAAAGCTTACAGCCAGAGCTAAAAACGGAAAATAACGCGTCATGGAGAACCTAGGTTATTGGTTGAGTTTACGCACCGTTTTTTCAAGCAGGCGATGAGGAAGCGCTAACAGCAGCGCCCAAGCCCATTGAAAACGCCAGCCCACCATACGGTGCAGCTTGGGCTGTAGAATTTGTTTGAGCACCACTTGTGCGACGTCCTCGGCTTGCAGCTCCAGCCCCAGTTTTTCCATGATGGGCAAGCCTTCGCCTTGGTGGTAAAACATCGGGGTGTTGATAAAGGGCGGCATAATATCGCACACGCGAATGTCGTAGTTTTGCCATTCAAGGTTTAACGCCTCGGTTAGCCCTTTAATGGCAAATTTTGAGGCGCTGTAGCTGGCAAAATGGGGCGTGCCGTACAAGGCCGTGATGGAACTTAGATTGATGACCACCGCTTGGCTGGTGTGACGCAAGTAAGGCAGCGCGGCAAGGCACGCATTGAGCGTGCCTTGCACGTTGATATCAAAAATCTGCTGGTGGCGCTCGATGCCGATGCTGTCGACTTTGCCAACTTGCAGCACGCCTGCGCAGTTCACTAGCACTTGCAGGCGCTTGTCGTGCGGTTCGGTAAAGTCTTGCAGGGCTGCTTCAAGGGCGCGAAAGTCACGCACATCCAAGGGGTAGCAGCGTACGCGCCCTTTATCCCACTCTTGGATAAGCTGGCTTAGCCCTGTTTCGTCGAGGTCGGCTAGCGCGAGGCTCCAGCCTTGTGCATAAAGCGCCTCGGCCGTGGCTTTGCCAATGCCAGAGGCGGCACCCGTAATAAAAGCGTTGTTAATCATGCGCACTCTTTATCCCAAAGTGGGCAAGCTCGCTGCGCTTAATGGCATTTAGATTTTTCCAGCCCGTTAATGCGCCGCCTAAGGTAAAGGCAAGGGCAGGATTTTCTTGCTGAATTAAGGCTTGTTGATACAGCGCTTGCACGTCACTGAGTGTCAGTTTAGCCACTTCTGCGGCAATCGCGGCATTGGTATCAAAATGGCGGCGACCAATGCTGATTTCTTGCCAGTTTTTGTTGAACTTATCGCTCATGTTTTGCGGCTTTTCTTGCAATAAGGTAATCAGCCCTTGTTTGAAATTATCAAACTCGGCGGCACTCATCTTGGCCAAAGTTTCTTGGTAATTTTGGAAGAAGGTTTGGCTGCTGTGCCAAATATGCTCGGGCGTGGCCTTGGGCGCTTGCACGAGGAAAATCAGCCCAGGTACGGTTTGCTGCGGAAACTGGCTGGCAAATACCACATAGCCGAGCTGCTCTTCGGTGCGTAATTTTTGGTAATAAGGCGAGCCTAAAATCTGCCCTAGCAGGGCAAAGCGTGCGCGTTCGCGGTCGCTGTTATCCAGGCCTTGCACATAAAGCAGCAAGAGCTTGTCGTTGTGCACTATGTTCAGGGCGCTTTGATGCAAGCCTTGAGGGGCTTTTAAGACCGTTAAAGCGGGCAGCAGCGGATGATTGGCGCTGTAGTATTGGCTGACCACCTTGGCAAATTCCTGTGCTTGCTCCTTGCTTAAAGAGCCATGCACATAAAGCTGTAGCGCCAGTTTTTGTTTGAGATCTTGGGCAAAGGCCAAGACGTCTTCGCGCTTAATACTGGAGAGGGCGTGCAGCAGTTCTTGCTCGTTGAAGCTGGGCTCAAACAACCAAAAACGCAGCTCAAGCAGGGCGCGTTCGTAGGGTTTGTTTTTTAGCTGATTCTCCAGCATGCGCGTCAGTGAGGCTTGGTAGCGTTCAAATTCTTCTTCGCTCAGATCGACATTTTGCATCTGCTCCAAAATGCGTTGCAGCAGCACGGGGAGTTTGTGCTGGTAGCCACCTAAGGTCAGCTCAAGGCCCTGCTGAGTGGCTTTTAAGTGGTAATTCAGCCCTGCCACGGAAGCGGGGTAGCTGTAGGTATTTAACGCTTCGTTTATCGTGCGCACATAAAGCTGCGCCAGCATTTGCTCTTTGGCTGAGCCTTGCACACCTTCGCGCTCAAAGCTTACCAATACTCGGGATTTAGGCAGCACAAATTCGTGCTCTGGGTAGTACCACAAACGCCGCTCAGGGCTGTCGATCAGCAACTCAGGCGTGGCTTGTTTCACCCCTGGCAGCAAGGAGAAGTCCGTGGGAATAAAGGGGTTGGCCTTGGGCAGGTGCAGCTCGTTGAGGTTGTCAGCAAAGTCGGAGTCGGCTTGATAGGCCAGCGGACGAATGCGAATGGGGGTGTCGTACCACGGGTCGAGCGTGTCCGTAGTCACATTGGGGGCAATAACGGTGCGCAGCATGTTATTGAGGTTGAGTGCGTCCAAGAAGGGCTTGAGTTGTTTGGCCTTGGGCGTTTGCGTGCGGTAGTCACCATAGATAATGTCGGTGGCGGGGTAGGTCAGCATGTTGCCACTTAAACGCACCACCAAGTCCGTAAGCTCGGGTTGCTCTTGGAAGCGAAAGGCCAGCTCGTTGAGGTCGGCCTGCTCGGTAAAGAGGTATTGGGGCAGCGGCTTGGCTTTGAGAAGGTCGAGGTAATAGCCCAAAGCTTGGGTAATGTGATCGATATGCAGCATGCCTAAGCGGGTTAAATTGATTTGCACGACCAGCAAGCTTTCTTGCTCGTTACTGAGCGACAGCCCAGCGCTCAGCCCTTCGGCCCAGCCGCGTGCTTTAAAAAACGCCAGCAAGCTGCCTTCGCCTTCGTGGCCAATGAGGCTGGAAAGCAAAGACAGCATTTTGTAGCGGTACAGGCTTTCGTTTTCAGGCATGGGAAAGCTAAATTGCACGCGGCGAATTTCTTTGATTGGCTCGATGTTCATATCCAGCGGCAATTGTTCGGCACTAAAAAGCGGCTCGGTTTGCGCAATCGGGGCAAGATTACGCTTCGGAACTTCGCTAAAGCGTGCTTTTACCCAGCGCTCCATATCGCTGAACTTG
>JAYRHO010000142.1:0-8807 GCA_041907245.1 Saccharospirillaceae bacterium | reverse complement strand
TTTCAAATCCCTGACGTGGATCGGGAGCCAGTGCCAAGTCTTTGCGGCCACTGACGCCAATTTGATAATAAAGCTGTAAGTCTTCAGGGCGCATGGCCTGAGCCAAAGCCAAAATAACGTCTTTATCGCCTTCGCTGTTGTCGACGGCATTAGGAACCAGCTGTGCCAACGCGGTGCGATGCCAAACACTTAATAAAGCCTGAAGCACTTCGTCGTAATCGCTACCATGCTCACTCATGGTGGCAACCAAGCTGAGTGCGGCTTGCGCATCGGCATTGGCCAAATGTTCAGCCAGCTGGAATAAGCGGCCTTTGTCCATTGTGCCGAGCATGGCATTAACTTGGTCTTCGCTTAAGCGACCTTCACCGTAAGCGATAGCCTGATCGGTCAGACTTAAGGCATCGCGCATACTGCCTTGAGCCGCGCGGCCAATTTGCCACAACGCAGGCTCATCAAAGGCCACCTGCTCTTGCGTTAATACATGCTGTAAATGCTGCACGATTTGCTGGGCAGGCATGTTTTTTAAATTAAATTGCAAGCAACGCGACAATACCGTGACGGGAAGTTTTTGCGGATCGGTGGTGGCCAATAAAAATTTAACGTGCTCAGGCGGCTCTTCCAGGGTTTTCAACAGCGCATTAAAGCTGTGCGTGGAGAGCATATGCACTTCGTCGATTAAATAGACCTTAAAGCGTCCGCGTGTTGGTGCGTATTGCACGTTATCCAACAGCTCGCGTGTGTCATCCACTTTGGTGCGAGAAGCCGCGTCCACTTCGATCAAATCCACAAAACGGCCTTGGGCGATTTCTTGGCACGAGCTGCATTTGCCGCATGGGCGAGCGCTGATGCCTTCCTCGCAATTTAGGCACTTGGCTAAAATACGAGCAATGGTGGTTTTACCGACACCGCGAGTGCCCGTAAATAAATACGCATGATGCAGCTTTTGATTGTTTAAAGCATTGATGAGCGCGCGCAATACATGCTCTTGACCGACCATCTCATCAAAAAAACGAGGTCGCCATTTGCGCGCAAGTACTTGATAACTCATCACAAACCCAACATTCCAAGACCAAAGTTGGCGGCTATCATAGCTTTAAAAATAGGGACTGTCAGGAAAATCTGGAGATGACTCCCACCAGCCACACCTCGGCACATGAGTCGATCACTACCGTTGCTCCCTTCCGGGCCTGGCGGGGTTCATGATGTATCATTGCGAAGGGACCAGCAGGAGCCACCATAACGCACCTGAGAACTCAGGAGCGCGCACATTAGCGGAATTGTATTGTGATTTCAAGGGGTTAATGACTTTGCTACACTAGCGGCAAGTTATTACAAAAGACACGGATCATGGCCAAATTACACACTGCTTTGCCTGCTAACGCTCTCACTCCCAATATTCCTAAAAACATTTATAGCCTCGCCGACACCAGTAAACTCAAGCCTTTTCACGGCGTATTAGGTCAAGATCGCGCCGTCAATGCCATTCAGTTTGGCGTGGCCATGAATCGCCCGGGCTATAACATTTTTGTGATGGGTGAAACGGGCACTGGGCGCTCATCCTATGTGCGCGATTATTTAAAAAGCGAAGCCAAACGCCAAAAAACTCCCAGCGTGTGGTGCTACGTTAATAATTTCAGCAACACCCGCGAACCTTTAGCGCTGCAATTTGAAGCAAGCCAAGCGGAAGTATTTAAACAACAGATCAATGAGCTGATTGACCAGCTTTTAGCCACCTTCCCTGCCACCTTTGAGCACCCAGCTTATCAGCAAAAAAAATCGGCCATCGATTACGTTTTTAATCGTCGCTACGACAAAGCCATTGAGCAAGTGGAGCGCGAAGCACACAAGCGCGGCGTTGCCGTGTATCGTGACTCCAGCACCATCAGCTTTACGCCCATGCGCGACGGCAAAGCCTTGGACGAAACCGAATTTGCGCAATTTAGCGAACAAGAGCGCGATGCGTTTCATCAGGATATTGCCGAGCTGGAACAGCAATTAAGCGATCAGCTGGCCGAGCTGCCGCAATGGAAACGCGAAAGCAGCAACCAGCTACGTGAATTAAATCGCGCCACCATTGCCAATGCCATTACGCCCCTGCTGAAGCCGCTGAAAGAAACCTTCCGCAAATCCGAAAAAATGCAGGCTTATTTAAAAGAAATGGAAGAGTTTTTACCGCGCCTAGTGATGGAGGAGCTGGTTGAAGAACGTCTGTTGGAGATGCGCGACGAATACGTTAAACGCAGCATTTTAGAAGACAGTTTATTGCCCAATATCGTCACCTTTCATAGCGCCGAAAGTGGCGCACCCGTGATCTACGAAGCGCACCCCAGTTTTGCCAATTTATTTGGCCGCATCGAATATTCCAGCGATCAAGGCGCGCTGGTTACCAGCTATCGCCGCATAAGCCCTGGAGCGCTGCACAAAGCCAATGGCGGCTTTTTAATTTTGGATATTGAAAAAGCGCTATCGGAGCCTTTTGTTTGGGATGCGCTTAAGCGTGCCTTGCAATCGCGCTTGCTGAAAATGGAAACCCCTTATGCGGAAATGGGGCTGATCAACACCACCACTTTGCTGCCCGATGTGATTCCTTTGGATTTTAAGCTGGTGCTGATCGGCTCGCGCGAGCTGTATTATTTATTGCAAGAATACGACGCCGATTTTAAACGCCTCTTTCGTGTCGTGGTGGATTTTGACAGCGATCTGCCTTTCACCAAAGAATATTTGCAAGCCTATGCACGATTATTAAAACACCGTATTGATGAGCAAGCCTATGCACAGCTAACAGGGCCTGCGCTGGCGCGCATGATTCAATACAGCGCTCGTCTTGGCGAGCAACAAGACGTTTTAAGCGCGCGCATAGGCGAACAATTTGATTTATTGGCCGAGGCCGATTTTATTCGCAACCTCGCAGGCGATAAAAAAATCGACGCCAAACACATCGACCATGCCCTTAAAGCCAAACACGAACGCACCAGCCGCGTTTACGACAAGCTCTTTGAACAAATGATGGATGGCACGGTGCTGCTTGAAACTCAGGGTGCGGCCATTGGCAAAATTAACGGCTTGACGGTTATGTCCTTGGGCGACACCAGTTTTGGCTCCCCCGCGCGCATTACCGCGACAGTTTACCCAGGCAGCAAGGGTGTGGTCGATATCGAACGCGAAGTCAGCCTAGGCCAAGCGATTCACTCTAAAGGGGTGATGATTTTAAGCGGCTTTTTAGGCAATCGTTATGCACAACAATTTCCGCTGGCGATTTCCGCCCACATTGCCATGGAGCAATCCTACGGCTATATCGACGGCGACAGCGCTTCTTTGGCCGAGTGCATTTGTTTAATTTCCGCGCTGATTCACAGCCCCATTGCCCAAAGTTTTGCCATCACAGGCTCGATGAACCAGTACGGTGAGGTGCAGGCTATTGGTGGCGTCAATGAAAAAATCGAAGGCTTTTTCCGTCTGTGCTCTGCACGCGGTTTAACGGGCGAGCAAGGTGTGATTATTCCCGCCTCCAACAAACGCAATTTGGTGCTGCGCGACGAGGTTGTCCGTGCTGTGCATGAAGGGAAGTTTGCTATCCACGCCGTAAGCCATGTTGATCAAGCCTTGGAACTGTTGCTCAAGCGCCCTGCGGGTAAATTAAACACCCAAGGACTCTACCCCAAAGACAGCATCAACCAAGCCATTATTGAGCGTTTAAAAGCCATTGCCGATATGGCTAAGGAAGAAAAATAACTCATAAAAAAAAGGCGCAGAATATGCGCCTTTTTTTATTGGGCTCTGGCTAATTACGAGCCGAGCATGGCTTTGCGTAAAGAGCTTTGAATGTTGTTATCAGACAACCAAATACCGAACATGGCTTTTTTGAAGGCCATACCTTTCACTTCGGCTTTTTTCTCGCCATTACGGTATACATGCACACCCTGTGCTGGGATATAAACCAAATCGTAAACGTCGCCTTCTTTTACTTCGGCTTTAAAGGCGCTGATCATGGCGTCGATTTCTTTTTCAATAGGAGCAATGTTGCCACCGGTTGAACGCACGAAACCGTCGCGGGTCGATTCACTCATACGATCTGGCGTGATTAAGCCTGAAGTAATAGTCAAACGCACCGCCATAGGAGCATCAGCTTCAATGATGCTTTTGGCATCTTTATTTTTGGCCGTCAAATACAGAGCCGCAACGTAGCCATTGACAAACATTTTGGTGCGAATACCTGCACCATTGAGCACCAGCGCTTGGTTTTCCATGGTCACTTTTTCAGGCAAATCTACCCCTTTTACCGTCAAGGCAGAGGCTTGAAAGCTTAAAAGTACAGAGGCAGAGAACAGCAGAATCGAACGTAGCATGAGAGTATTCCTCGTTTTGTTTTTATTAGTGCGGAGCTTTTTAAAGCGCTTACTTATGAAAAGCAAGCAAAATTACTTTTCTAAAGCAAAATTCACCCATAAAGCTGAGTTTATGGGGAATGCTTTAGCGTGCGGCCTTTAAGTTTTTTTGCACATACAGCAAGGTCAGACCCACCAGATTTTCGCCCGCATCGTAAAAGCGGTCATCTAAGGCCGAAATGTCGTCGGCGTGTTCGTCTTCAATTTGATTTAAAGCGTCTAGGCGATCGTCTTCGTCGGTGGGGGCTTTGCCATCGCTGAAATAATTCAACATTTTGCGCAGCAACGCAGCACTTTCTTTGGCTTTAATGCGTTCCAGTGCATCCAAGGTGTCATCGCTATAAGCGCCCGCTTCTTGGCGGAAAAACTGAGCAAAACCACCGTTTTCCATCTCGCGCAGCAAGCCATCGATACAGAAAATCGTTTTTTCCAATTCGGTTAAGGAGTCGTAGCCAACTTCGGTTTCTTTGTCGTAAACAACATCGGTGAGTTGTAAAAAAGAATCGGTCTCATCGGCCAGATCTAAAGCCGCCTGAATTTCCATGCTCATAGGGTCTTACTCTTGCTCTCTTATAGTTAGATTTGAGGTGGCAACGATAGCCTAGCCACCTCGGTTTGACAAAATATTTAAGGGGTTAAAATTACGCCAATATTAAGGGTTCAACAAAGAATTAAGCACCTTCCCCGTTTGCGCCACTTGCTCCATCGGGAAGCAATGACCTCCGTCCACCATTTGATAACGGAAATGCGGATTACCTTGGCTGGCGCGGCGTGCACTTTTTTCGATAAAAGAATAAGAGTGCTCGGCCACTAAAATATCAACAGGCACAGCAACGCGACGTACGGCTTGCCACAAGCCTCGTGGGTAAGAGCCAAAAATAGAGGCTTCCCACTGCGGGTTACAGCATAATTCGCGCCCTTTTTCGGTGTCTTTACTGCCGTATTCAATGAAGGCGTCCAGCGCTTTGTCGTCCCACTCTTTGTAGAGGTTTTTGCTTTTAAATTCTGCTTTCATGCTGGCTGCGTCTGGCCACACTGAACGTCTGGCGCTAACACGCTTAACCAAATCGGTACGCTGCCACAAGCCTGTTTTGCGCACGATGCGCTGAATCATAATGATTTCAGAAGAAAACAGCACAGGGTCTAATAGAACGATGCGGCTGAATAAATGCGGGTGTTCGGCGGCAATCATTAAGGTCATGACGCCCCCCATAGAATGCCCCACGCCTACTATCGGTTTGGATACACGTTCTTCTAAGGCGGCACCGATTTGACGAGCCATGCCTAGCCAGTTTGGCATATAGCCTTCAGGCTGAACTGAGCCACCGTGCCCAGGCACATCGGTAAACAATAAATTCCAATTACTGGGTAAGGTTTCAGCCAAGGGCAAAAGTGTCGTAGCGCAAAAGCCGTTACCATGGAGGAAATGCACGCTAGGGGCATCTTCGCTGGTCAAACGATTCCAACCTGCTAAGTCATGGTTATGCCAAGGGGTAAGTTGCGTCATAGTCATCTTTTAGTAATTAGGGGGCGTTAGTATGGCTTGCCTTGCGTTAAGCCTCAACAGGTACGCCACTGTGAAAGCGAAAAATTGGGTCGGGATTTTGAATTAACCGAGCCTCTAACGCGCGGAAAAAACTGACGCGTTCGGCAATATCTACTTTGGAGTATTGTGCCGCCAAGCCTAAGTAATCTTGATAGTGCCGCCCCTCTGAGCGCAATAAGGAGCGATAAAACTTGGCCAAAGGCTCGTCTAAAAAAGGCGCTAATTTGGCAAAACGCTCGCAAGAGCGCGCTTCGATAAAGGCGCCAATAATTAAAATATCCACCAGCTCATCCGCCCCGCCCTTGCGCACTTCATCGTGCATGACTTTGGCGTAGTTGGAGGACGACAACTGCCGATAAGGCACTTTGCGCTCTTTCATAATGCCGATGACTTGCTCGAAGTGTAAAAGCTCCTCGCGTGCCAGCTGGCTCATTTTCTTCAACAGGTCATCGTGATAGATGTACTTATAAAGCAGGCTCATGCCCATGGTTGCGGCTTTTTTTTCGCAATTGGCGTGATCAATCAACAGCGTTTCTTGATCTTTAAGCGCCGCCTGCACCCAAGCATCGGGCGTTTCACAGCCTAAAAACTGCGCAATCTCCGCCAGAACCGCTTCGTTACTCATGGCGATCGGCCTCGATCATACGTTCGAGTTCGGCGCGCATTTCCCCTTCGATGGCTACCGCGCGCTGCGTGTTGCTGTCCATCAAACAGTAGGTAACCAAGGCATCGGCGATTAAATCGGTGGCTTGCCCATCCTTAACCAGACGCACTTCTTGCAGTGCCTTGGCACTTTTATTGCCAATGCTGTCCATTTTGGTCAGTACGCGAATGGTTTCACCCGCATAAGCGGGGCGGCGATAGTTGATATTGATGTTGGCTACCACAAAGGCCAAATTGGTCGCGCCCAGGCTTTCAAAAAAACGGTGGCGCTCGAAATAATCCCAACGCCCTTCTTCTAAAAACTCCAAATAGCGGCCGTTATTCACATGATGATAAATATCCAAATGGTAGCCACGCACTTTAATATCAACAGACACAGTTCACACCTCAGTAAAAAACGCGCATTTTAGCGAAAGAGCTTGGCACTGTCATGAAACTTGCCGCGCTTGCGCCCACCTAAGCCACTTATGACAACCAGCAAAACCGCGTATGATACGCGCCTTATTTGACTACTTGGGAAGCCATGCCTTGTTAAAGCCTTTGTTTTTTACCTCTATTGCAGCTTGCCTACTCAGTGCGCCCGCCCTCGCCGATCTGGATTTTAACGCAGGCGCGACCAGTACTTATGTGCGTGAAGGCATCAACCAAACGCGTGGCAATCCCACCGTGCAATCAGGCTTAACTTTTAAGCACAACACGGGCTTGTACGCAGGCGTTTGGGCTTCTGGCATCGACCGATCCTACGACCATGCCTACATGGAAGCCGATGGCTTTGCAGGCTGGTATCTGCCTTTTAGTGAAAACTACGCTGTGGATTTAAGCGGCACGCATTATCGTTTTTACGGTGGCCTTTCTGCCCCCAAACAAGACTACAGCGAAGGTGCGCTCAGTGTGCTGCTGTACGATACCGTTAAATTGGGCTACCGCTACAGCGAAGACTACATGGGGTTGGATAAACCTTGGCAGGCCATCAGCGGCAGCTACAACCTGCGCACTCAGGGCTTTGATATGGAATTTTATCTGGCCAATTATCGTTTCCGTGAAACCGATGGCCGCATCGGTGCTTCCTACAGTGCTGGCGAGCGCAACGATTATTGGCACTTTCGTATTGGCGTCGAACGCACTTGGAACAAATGGGATTATCGTTTGAGCGTGGAGCGCACCAATTTAAACAGCAATTACGATGCGGGTACGCTCTTTCAATTTTCGATGCAGCGTCATTTTAAATTGTGGTAAGGAAAACACTGGCTGTTCTCGCCCTGCTCTTGGCATAAAGCCTCAGGCTGCTGCGACGGGGCGATGCTCAAAGGGCGATGGCTTTTTTGGTAATAAGTTTTAATACCCAAAGGAAAGCTCACCTCGCCCTGCGCGCTGATCAAGGATGGAAAGCTCAGCACGTTTTGATAATAACCAACTAGATTTTTATCCTCAAAAAACAGCAAGGTAAAATGCTGTTCATAATCATCGCCCTGCACGCGCTCCAAACCCATTAGGCTGTAGTTATTCACGCGGCCAAAAAAATACACCGACATGACATGATCTTTGTCGCTGCCATCGAGTAAATGAGAATGGTGGTTTTTAAGGTATTGCTCCGCCCAGGTGGCTTCTTGAGCTGGCAGCTCCGCCGCAGAGGCCAAACTGCCCAACCCCAACAATAAACTCAATACCAAACTCAACAACACTGCACGCATAAGGCCCCTTAAAAATCAGGCTGAGTCAGCTCCAGTTTTTTCCCTAAATATTTTTCCAAAGCAGGCAGAACAAAGGCATCATCTTCGGAAATAAAGCTAATCGATACACCTTTGGCTCCCGCGCGCCCCGTGCGTCCAATGCGGTGCACATAGTCCTCGGGGTCTTCGGGCAAAGTGTAGTTGATAACGTGGCTGACACCGTCGATATGAATACCACGCCCTGCCACATCGGTTGCAACCAAAATGGTGGCGCGGCCGTTGCGGAAATTTTCCAAGGTTTTTACGCGTTTATCCTGACTGACCTCACCCGATAACAGCACCGCTTTGTGACCTTTTTTCACCAGTTTTTCACACAGATTGCGGGTTAAATCGCGGCGGTTAGCGAAAATAATACAGAGCTCAGGTTTTTCATCTTTAAGCACTTTTTCAAGCAAACGGTACTTGTCGCTGTCGGCCACTAAATAGGCGTGCTGCTCGACGCGGTCGGTGGCCACCGACTCGGGTTTAATCACTACTTGCAGC
>JAYRHO010000141.1:0-3960 GCA_041907245.1 Saccharospirillaceae bacterium | reverse complement strand
GGCTCAGCCTTGAAGAACTGCGTCGCAGCACGCAATTACGCAGCCCCATGGTGCTGCGCTGTGTCGAGGACTACGTCGCAGGCAAGCGCTACCCCTTAGAATTAATTACCGAGTACCGCGCATGAAAACTCCCGACCAAACCAAAGTCATAGTCGGCATGTCCGGCGGTGTGGACTCCTCTGTTTCCGCCTATTTATTGCAAGAGCAAGGCTATCAGGTGGAAGGGCTGTTTATGAAAAACTGGGACGAAGACGACGGCACCGAATACTGCACCGCCAAAGAAGACATGGCCGATGCCCAAGCCGTCTGCGACAAGCTCGGCATTAAGCTCCACACCGCCAACTTTGCCAGTGAATACTGGGACAACGTCTTTGAGCATTTCCTCGAAGAATACAAAGCAGGCCGCACCCCCAACCCAGACATTCTGTGTAACCGTGAAATTAAATTTAAAGCCTTCTTGGAATACGCCAAAATTTTAGGCGCGGATCTGATCGCCACCGGCCATTATGTGCGCCGCCTCGACAAAGACGGCCACACTTACTTGCTTAAAGGCGACGATGCCAATAAAGACCAAAGCTATTTTCTGCACGCGGTGGGCGAAAAAGAATTGGCGCAATCGCTGTTCCCTGTGGGCGATATTGAAAAGCCCGAAGTGCGCCGCATTGCCGAAAAACTGGGCTTAGTCACCGCCAAGAAAAAAGACTCCACGGGCATTTGTTTTATTGGCGAACGCCGTTTTACCGATTTCCTAAAACAATACCTACCCGCACAGCCTGGCCATATTGAAACCGCAGACGGCGAAATTATTGGTACACACCAAGGGCTGATGTATCACACCCTGGGTCAGCGCCAAGGCTTAGGCATAGGCGGGCTGGCAGGGTTTAATGAAGAACCTTGGTTTGTGGCGGAGAAAGATTTAACGCGCAACGTGCTGATTGCCGTACAAGGCACCAACCACCCACTACTGTTTAAACAATGGCTCACCACCAACCAAGTATTTTGGGTCAATGGCGAGCCTGAACTGCCGCTACGCTGCGCGGCCAAAGTACGCTATCGCCAAAGCGACCAGCCCTGTGTAATCGAACGCCACGGCAGCGGCTATAAAGTGGTTTTTGATGAGTCTCAGCGCGCCGTAACCCCTGGGCAATCCGTCGTATTTTACTTGGACGACCTTTGCCTAGGCGGCGGCATTATTGAACACACAGGCAATTAATTTTTAATAGGATTTTCATGAGCGCTAAAATCGAACAACAAGTCACCGCCTTAGCTGCGGTGATTCAAGCTGCCACCCTCGTCGAACAACTCGCCCGCACAGGCGACATGAATTTGGCCGAAGCCGAGCCGCTTATTAAAGCGCTCTTTGTGCAAACTCCTGATCAATTCCAAGATGTTTACGGCCACCCTCAAGGGCTTCTAACTGGCTTTAAAAACCTGCAAGTTATTTTTGGCAACAGCCAACAGCGCATTAGCCCAGACATCGCCCGTTACGCCGTCAGCCTACTGCATCTAGAAGGCAAACTGCGCAACCAAAATGCCATGCTCAACGACCTAGGCAAAGGCATCCAAGCCAGCAACAGACAGGTCGAACACTTTGGTTTACTGCATGAAAACACCCTAGCCAGCGTTGCCGAACTCTATAAAGACACCCTAAGCAAACTGAGCTTTCGCATTCAAGTAACGGGCAACCCCACCTATCTGCAAAACCCCCACACCGCCAACCGCGTACGCGCTCTATTGCTTGCAGGAATCCGCGCTGCCATTTTATGGCGCCAGAGTGGCGGCAGACGCTGGCATTTATTAATCAAACGCCGCGCCTACCTACGCCAAGCGCAGTTGCTCAGCATTGCCTAAAACTTATCCTTACAAAAGAAAACAAAAAGACAAAAAAACATTGGATTACTCACTTTTTTGGAACAGTCCATTGGGGTTTTCACTTCTGGTCAACCGCCAACAGATAGCCGAACATAGGCGCAGTGTTACAAGGATCTGCGCTTATGAACTTTAATTTATCGCTCAAAGACACCCTCGCCATTGCCCTGTATATTTTAATTATGATCGGCTTGGTGCTGGTTGCCGCCCCACCCAATCACTGGGTTTCCGACTAAATAAAAGTAATAGCGACCACAGAACTCAGCCAACCGCATTCTTTAAATGAACGCCCAGAACAAGAAGCACGCACAGCACTAAATTAAACGCACCCTTGGTTGTTGTGATAGCTAAAAAAAATGCTTTAATGCACTCACACTTTCAGCCGCCACACCACCTAATGATTTTTATAAAAGACGATATTTACCTAAACGAAAACGACATTGAACTCAGTGCCATTCGCGCCCAAGGTGCAGGCGGGCAAAACGTAAACAAAGTATCCTCGGCTATTCATCTACGCTTTGATATTCAAGCCTCTAGCCTAAGCGAATATTACAAAGCCTGCTTACTCGCCAGCAAAGACAGCCGCATCAGCAAAGACGGCGTGCTGATCATCAAAGCCCAACAATTTCGCACCCAAGAAAAAAATAAAGACGCCGCCCTCGAACGCCTGCGCGAATTTATCCTAGAAAACACCCAAATAATAAAAGAACGAAAAGCCACCAAACCTTCACGCGCCGCCAAACAAAAACGCACCGACAGCAAAGTACTGCGCGGAAAAATCAAATCCCTGCGCGGGCGCGTGGCGCTCTAACTTTTTCATCCCTGAAATCACAGCTAAAAAATCGGCTGAAAATGTGTTTGAAATGCTTGGCCACTACATCCCAAAAACCAACGAATACGAAGGAAACACCCCCACGGGCGTGGGGAAAGCCGACCAAGGCTTTTACTACCATCTGCTTGCTCATAGGTTTTCGCAGGGCATTCTGTAAAACTTATTACTTGAGTCGTTTCGATTGTTTCTGAATTTTTTTTTGGGGTCTTAGCATCGTTACCTTCTTTTAATAAAAACCATCCTTGGCATCCTTCGCTTCCTAGCACATCCTCTGAGAGTGGATTTCCTTGCGTCCTTCGCTCCTTGCGTTTGCGTATTAAGCCGCGTTCAAACTCAGCGCTCAATGCTGTATAAAAAACCTGCCAAATTTTTGGGTAGGTTCAGGTTTAATCGGGCAGCTAGGGTTTTATTTTCATGCGGCATTCTGGGCTTAGGATAATTTGTTGGGCTTCGGCGCTGTCGCGGTAGCGGTCGATGCGCAACTGTTGTTGCCAGTAAAGGAGCATGGCGGCGCGGATTTTATAGTGGCGTTGGTATTTGCCATTGGCGTTTAATTCCATGCCGTAGTCTTGGGCGATGACTTTTTGCTGGGCGGCGGTAAAACGCGCGTCGGGTTCGATGCTTAGGGTGAGCCAGGTGTTCCAGTTTTTGTCATCTTCGGCGCTGTATTGGGCTTTGCCTTCATGGGCGAACACTTCTTGAATGCGGGTGAGCACAAAGTCGCGGAAGTCTTGGTTTTTTTCGCACCAAGCGCGCACATGCCAGCGGTTGCCGTCGTGAATAAGCGTGTGAGGGCTAATAATACGCTCCTCACCTTGGGGGTTATTTAAACTGGCATACTGAATATCCAGCCGCAGTTTTTGGCTGATGGCTTTAATAATGGGGCGCACTATTTCTGGGCTGGGTTGGCGTTGGCTGCTGCTTAAGCGCAGCACTAGGCTGTCGTCGGCTTGAAGGTCGGTGCTGATGCTGTGGCGGCTGATGCTGAAATAATCATCGAGCTGGCCGCTGCTGTATTTGGGTGAAAACTGCTCGGTGGGTACATGGGCTTTTAGTGCGGTGTCATATACCAAGCTGTCGGGATTTTCTTCTAAGTATTTTTGTAGATAGGCGCTTGCGGTGTTGCGGCTAACGCCAAGGCTGTCGATAAGGTCGGTGGCGTTGCAGCGCCCTTCCCATTGAGCCTGTAATTCGATGCGGCGAAAAATACTTTGTTGTTTTAAATCGCAAGCCATGCGCGCTTCCTTTTTTTGGCAAAG
>JAYRHO010000140.1:0-1780 GCA_041907245.1 Saccharospirillaceae bacterium | reverse complement strand
GCGTGCGCTAGAGCATCACTGCGCCCAAGGGCCTTTAACACATAAGAAGGCGCGACGGTGGCGCTGTTGCAAGCCGAACCCGACGACAGCGCGATCTTGGCCAAGGACGCCAACAGAATTTCACCATCCACGCCTTCGATGCTGATATTAAGATGATTGCCCGTACGCTGCTGCGCATGACCGTTAAGATGTACGCCAGAGAGCGCACTTAACCCCTGCCACAAGCGCGCATTGAGCATCTGATAATGCGCCATTTCTTGCGCCAAGTGCTGACGCACCAGCTCAGCCGCCAGGCCCATGCCCACCAGCTGATGCGTAGGCAACGTGCCCGAACGCATACCGCGCTCATGGCCGCCACCGTGCATTTGGCAGGCGATTTTCACCTGTGGTTCGCGGCGAACATAAAGCGCGCCGATGCCTTTAGGGCCGTAAAACTTGTGCGCCGAAATCGACAGCAGATCCACCTGCCACGCGCGCACATCCACAGGAATTTTGCCAATGGCCTGAGCGGCATCGACGTGCAGCAACACCCCCAAAGGCCGAAGCAGTGCGCCGATTTTGGCGATATCGGTGAGCGTACCCAGCTCGTTATTGACCGCCATCAAGCTGACCAAGCGCGTGTGCGGGCGCAGCGCCTCTTGCACTTGCCCTGGGGTAATCAGGCCATCGGCATCGGGCGTTAAATAGCTGACTTCCATGCCCGATTTTTCCAGCCAAGCGCAAACATCGAGCACCGCTTTGTGCTCAATGCGCGAGGTAATCAGGTGCACAGGCGCGTGCGGCTCGCTTTGGCGCAGCGCCTCCACCGCGCCTTTTAACGCGAGGTTGTTGCTTTCCGTGGCTCCTGAAGTAAACACCAGCTCACGCGGATCGGCACCGATGCAATCGGCCAGCTGGCGGCGGGCATTTTCCACCTGCTGCTCGGCCTGCCAGCCCAATTTGTGCGAACGCGACGCGGGATTGCCAAAAGTGCCGTCCAGCGTCAAACAAGACATCATGGCCGCCGCCACCCGCTCATCCACAGGAGTCGTCGCCGCGTAGTCAAAATAAAGAGGGGTCATGATTTACGCCCAAGATCGAAAAGCGCGTATTGTCCGCGCGCAAGGCGTTGGGGGCAAGGGGGTTGAGGTATGTCATCCTGCGCTAAATAGGCTGTCATCCTGCGCTAAATAGGCTGTCATCCTGCGCGAAGTCGCAGGATCCACAGGGATGTTATGGATTCCGCGACTACGCGCGGAATGACACACGCCCAACCCCCAACGCCGAACGCCCCATCTAGTTAAGCCATCTCCTCCGCTCCGCGTGTGCGGCGGTAGGCCGCTGGGGTTTTACCCGTCCATTGTTTAAAGGCGCGCTCAAAACCACGTCGGTCAGAGAAACCCAGGTCAATGGCCAACTGCTGGACATCGGCATGGCCGTCTTCTAGGGCTTGTTTGGCTTTTTCTAAGCGCACATCACGCAGCAGGGTTGAAAACTGGCAGTTTTCTTCTTGCAGTCGGCGCGTCAGGGTGCGGCTGCTGGTGCTTAACAGTTCTGCCACCGCTTCTTTGGTGATGGGCACAGTATCTGGCCATTGAAAAAGAATGTGCATAACGCGGCTGCTAAATTCGGGCATATCGCCAAAGCGGCTCATAGATTGCTCGGCTTGACGACGCAAGCGCCCAAAAAACTCAGGGTTGGCCTGCATCAAAGGCTTATCTAATAGCTTGCTAGAGACACTGATCCAATTGTGCGGCTGATTGTATTGCACCGGTGCGCCAAAGAATTTTTCCAAGCGCTC
>JAYRHO010000139.1:0-1831 GCA_041907245.1 Saccharospirillaceae bacterium | reverse complement strand
TTTTGCTCACGCATGGCCATATTGATCATGCAGGTGGGGCGATGGCTTTAGCGCGAGCGCTGAATATTCCTATTGTCGGCCCGCACCGTGCCGATGCTTTTTGGCTTAACGGGCTGGCACAACAAGCGCAAATGTTTCGCTTTGCGCAGGTTGAAAATTGCACGCCAGACCAATGGCTCAATGACGGCGAACAAATTTGCATCGGCAATCTGTATTTCACTGTTATTCACACCCCAGGCCATACGCCTGGGCATGTGGTGTTTTACAGTGCCGAACATAAATTGGCCTTTGTCGGCGATGTGCTTTTTCACGGATCGATTGGTCGCACCGATTTTCCGCAAGGCAATTACGACGATTTAATTGCGTCCATTCGCACGAAATTATTTCCCTTAGGCGAGGATGTAACCTTTATTCCAGGTCATGGCGAGCATTCTACTTTCGGTGAGGAAATGATCAGCAACCCCTTTGTTGCCGATCATCGCGGCTAGAGATTATTAACCTGAGCAGGATCAGGGCGCGCAGGCACAGGGACGGCCTCTATCACTTTTTGTTGAGCGTTGGTTTGCACCGAAGCCAATTTATTCATTCGTGCTTTGCTTTGCTCGATGGCGCTGTCCATTTGCTCATCGTAGATATCCAACCAAGTGCGCGAGCCAGGAATCATCCGCGCCAGATCGCGCATGCCCTGTTTTAACGCATTTAAATGCAGCTGATAGCTGCGCTCTTGCTCCAGCATCATGGCCTTAAATACGGCGGCTTGGCTGCTGTCCAATTCAAACTGCAAGGCCGAATTTTTTTCCTGCATTTCTTTTACCAAGGCTTGCATTTCTCTTACTTGAGTTTGGATTTGCACCAGCTCATTCACATGCGCAAAAGAAGATGGCGGGCTAATCATGCGCACCACACCCAAGGTAATGGCAACCACAGTGGTAATCACCGCCAAACCCAACACTAAAAAAAGTATTTTTTTATGGGTTGCCGTGGTGGCTTCCAGCTCTTGCAAGCGGTCGGAGTCGCTCTTGCTGTTTTCATCGCGAGTGGCCATGGTTTTCTTTCCTTTTTTGATTTGCTGTTAGTGTAGCCAAGATCATTTTTACTGCCAGCTTAGACAGAAGCCCTGCCAGCTTTTATACTGCATCACCGTTCATTTCTTCGCATCAGGGACTCGCATGACCTCGCTGACTCAAACCATTAATTGGCAAAAACTCACTGCGCATTTTGCGCAAATACAAGACCAATCCATGTGCGACTGGTTCAGCGCCGACCCACAGCGATTTCAAAAATTTCACCTTAATGCGGCGGGCTTGTCTTTGGATTATTCCAAAAACCGCATCACCGATGAAACTTTGGCGCTGCTGTTAGCCTTGGCGCAAGAGCGCGGCCTAAGCCAAGGCATTGCGGCGTTATTTCAGGGTGAAAAAGTCAATCAAAGCGAAAATCGCCCTGCGCTGCATACGGCGTTGCGTAATTTCTCTACACGCCCTGTGTTGGTTGATGGCAAAGACGTGATGCCCGAAGTGCGCGCCACCTTAAAACGCATCGAAGAATTTTGTTTTAAAATCCGCCGAAATCAATGGCGTGGCTATGACAATCGCGCTTTCACCGATGTGGTTTCCATCGGTATTGGCGGCTCTTTTTTAGGGCCAAAATTGGCCTCCGCTGCCCTCAAGCCCTATTGGGACAGCAAATTAAAAATTCATTATTTGGCCAATATCGACGGCTCAAACATTTCTGAAATTTTAAGCACGCTCAACCCCGCGACCACGCTGTTTATCGTGCAATCAAAATCCTTTAACACCCAAGAAACACTGAAAAATGCGCTCGCTTGTCG
>JAYRHO010000138.1:0-2220 GCA_041907245.1 Saccharospirillaceae bacterium | reverse complement strand
GGTTTGGCACGGCTGGAGTTTATTATCAATCGTATGATTGGCGTGCACCCTAAGGCTTTGCTGAATTTCGACAGTTTGCCCGAAGAGGTCAAACCCACCGTACAGCGCCGCATTGCAGGCTACGCAGGGCCAGTGGAGTTTTATGTAGAAAAGCTGGTGGAAGGCATCGCTACTTTGGCGGCGGCCTTCTGGCCTAAGCGCGTGATTGTGCGTTTGTCCGACTTTAAATCCAACGAATACGCCAACCTGATCGGTGGCCGTTTGTACGAACCCGACGAAGAAAACCCCATGCTCGGTTTCCGTGGTGCTTCTCGTTATATTTCAAAGAATTTCCGCGATTGCTTTGAGCTCGAATGCCGCGCCATGAAAAAAGTGCGCAACGAGATGGGCTTTACCAACGTCGAAATCATGGTGCCCTTTGTGCGCACCGTGGGTGAAGCCGAGCAAGTGGTCAGTTTGTTGGCTGAAAACGGCTTAAAACGCGGCGACAACGGCCTGCGTTTAATCATGATGTGCGAGCTGCCTGCCAACGCCATTTTGGCTGAACAATTCCTTGAGCATTTTGATGGTTTCTCTGTGGGCTCTAACGACCTAACTCAGCTGACGCTTGGCCTTGACCGCGACTCAGGCATCATTGCGCATCTCTTTGACGAGCGAAACCCAGCCATTTTGGCGCTCTTGGAAAACGCCATCAATGCCTGTAAAAAAGCGGGTAAATACATTGGTATTTGCGGCCAAGGGCCATCGGATCACCCTGATTTTGCCAAATGGCTGATGCAGCACGGCATCGACAGTGTGTCTTTAAACCCAGACTCGGTGCTGGATACTTGGTTCTTTTTGGCGGAAAAATAACAGCATGAAAAGCAGCAGTACGCTTTTTCCCGTGAGCTTGCTTCGCGCCGATATGATTGGCGATATCAACGAAGACGTGTACCTCGTTAAACACAACCAAGACAGCGACCGCACTGTCGAGGTGGCGGTCAGCCATCTCAATTTGCGCGATAAAAAAGCGCATTTAGGCTCGGTGGTGTTGGTGCATGGCAGCTTCAGTAATCGCAGCTTTTGGCTTTCCAACAAAGGCGAAGGCTTAGCACGCCATTTGTTGGAGCAGGGCTTTGATGTCTGGCTTTTCGAGCATCGCAGCCACGGCGATTCGGTGCGCAACAAAGACTTTCGCAACAACACAGTCGAGCGTTATGTGCGTTTCGACTTGCCTGCGGTGAATGACTTTGTGCATGAACAAAGCGGGCAATTTCCCGCTTGGATAGGCCACTCCTTGGGCGGCGTGATGATTGCAACGGCGGTGGCCTGCAACCTGCTGCGCAAGGACAACTGCAAAGCCATAGTGCTTTTGGGCACGCAAACGCTCAAGCGCCCAAGCTACCTGTGGATTCCTTTTATGGGCACTTATTTAAAAATAAAAGCGCGCCGTACAGGTGAAATGGACGGCCGCGCCATGGGCATCGGCCCTGAAAATGAGCCCTATGGTGTGATTCGTGAATTTGTACGCCGCTATAAATTGTTTGGCGGCTGGCGTGTGCATCAGCCCAAGCAAAAACTTCTGCCCGCGTGGAAAGCCATGCAACACATTCCGCTTTTGGCGGTGGCAGGTAAATTGGACGAAGTCGATGCAGGCAAAGCCTGTGTGAAATTCGCCCAAATGTACGGCGGCAAAAAAGACATTATCTTTCTGGCCAAAGAGCAGGGCTTTAGCCAAGACTACGGCCATGTCGATATGGTCGTAAGCAAAGCCGCTGCGCAAGAAGTTTGGCCGCGCATCAGCGCGTGGCTGACGCAAAGTAAACATTGATACGAGCATTTACGAACACCGTAGCGGCGTGCACTGCGCGCCATGTTTGTACGAAATTTTGCACAAAAAATTAAACCATAAATACCCAAATACAGAGGAAACACCATGACCCACTACATCACCCCCGACCTGTGCGACGCCTACCCAGACCTAGTACAGGTGGTTGAGCCTATGTTCAACAACTACGGCTTGCGCACCTCGTTTGGCGGCGAAATCGTGACCGTGAAATGCTTTGAAGACAACTCCAAAGTGAAAGAACTGGTTGGCACGCCAGGCAAAGGCAAAGTGATGGTAGTAGACGGCGGCGCCTCTATGCGCAAAGCCTTATTGGGCGACATGCTGGCGGAAAAAGCCGCGAAAAACGGCTGGGAAGGTTTAATCATTTACGGTTGCATCCGTGATGTCGATGC
>JAYRHO010000137.1:0-2453 GCA_041907245.1 Saccharospirillaceae bacterium | reverse complement strand
GGTGAAACCGAAGACAGCACTATTGCCGACCTAGCTGTCGGTACGGCCGCAGGCCAGATCAAAACAGGCTCACTGTGCCGCTCTGACCGCGTCTCCAAGTACAACCGCTTGCTGCGCATCGAAGAACAACTGGGCAGCAAAGCACCTTACAAAGGCTTAAGCGAAATCAAAGGCCAGGCTAAGGGTAATGGTGGTGGTTGCTGCGGTGGCTGCGGCGGTCACGGGCACTAAAAAAAGCGGGCGTTAAGCCCGTTTTTTATCAATAAGGATAGGTTTTATGTGGGCGCGTGTGCTGTTGCTAAAAAAATGGTTGTGGCTCTTTCCAGCCTTGCTGCTGCTTTTGGTGCAGTATCGTATTTGGTTTGACGACACCGGCTATTTATCCAGCTACGCGCTCAATAAAAACATCCGTAGCCTCGAGCAAGACAACCAAGTTCACCAAGCCGAAAACGACGCGCTAAAAGCCGAAGTGCAGGCCTTGCGCCAAGGCACAGAGCTGCTTGAAGAAAAAGCGCGTGAAGAATTGGGCTTGGTGAAAGCGGACGAAAGCTTCGTGCTCTTTGTGGATAAAAAATGACGGTTTGGCCAGTTTTGCCCGCCTCGGGCGTGGGCAGCCGCATGCAGGCGCAATGCCCTAAGCAGTATTTAACTCTGCATGGCCGCTATCTGTTGGATCATACGCTCGATCGCATTCTTTCTTACCCAGCTTTTTCTCAGGTCGTCTTGGTATTAGCGCAGGACGATACCTATTTTCCTCATTCTCAGTTTGCCAATGACACGCGCATCGTGCGCGCCACAGGCGGTAGCGAGCGCTGCTACTCGGTTTTAAACGGCCTTAAGGCGCTTACAGGCTTGGCCAAGCCCGATGATTGGGTGCTGGTACACGACGTGGCGCGGCCTTGCTTGCATCACAGCGATCTGGATAAATTGCTTGCAGGTTTGGGCGAGCAGGGCGCGATTTTGGCCAGCCCTGTGCGCGATACCATGAAGCGCGCCAAGACGGGCCGCTGCGAAATCGACCACACCGTTGAGCGCCAAGGGCTGTGGCACGCGTTAACACCGCAAGTGTTTCGCTACGAGGCCTTGCAGCAAGCCTTGGAGCAGGCGTTGGCTCAGGGTTTTGAGGTCACAGATGAAGCCTCGGCGATGGAGTTTGCAGGCTGGCCTGTCAACCTAGTCGAAGGTCGCGCCGACAACATTAAAGTCACTCGTCCAGAAGATTTGGCGCTGGCCGAGTTTTTTTTAAATCGAATCTAAGTAGAGGCAAGTATGCGTATAGGACACGGCTTTGACGTACACGCTTTTGGCGAAGGTGCCGCCATTACTTTAGGTGGCGTGAACATCCCGCACACACAGGGCTTGATTGCTCATTCCGATGGTGACGTGGTGTTGCATGCGCTCACGGATGCCCTGCTGGGCGCGGCGGCTCTGGGCGATATTGGCCAGCATTTTCCCGATACCAACCCCGCCTACAAAGGCATCGACAGTCGTTTGCTGCTGCGTCATGCCTACGATTTGGTCAAAAACAGAGGCTATCGCGTTGGCAATTTGGATATCACCATCATGGCGCAAGCACCCAAGATGGCACCGCATATTCTGGCCATGCGTGAAAATATCGCCGCCGATTTGGGGGTGCGTTTAAACGACGTGAATGTGAAGGCCACCACCACCGAGCAACTGGGCTTTGTTGGCCGCAAAGAAGGCATAGCCGTAGCGGCCGTGGTGCTTTTGAATGAATACCATGACTAACCTACCCATTTGGCCCAAGGCTTACCCAGATACCCAGGCTTGCGCACTCTTAAAAAGCCACAACAGTGATTTTAAAGTCACCGAATTGCCTTTGTGCCTGCCTTCGGGCGAGGGTGAGCATGTCTGGCTTTATATCGAAAAAAACGGCGCAAATACCGCTTGGGTGGCGCAAAAACTCGCCGCTTTAGCAAAAGTCAAAGAGCAAGATGTCGGTTTTGCTGGGCTAAAAGACCGCCATGCCATCACGAAGCAGTGGTTCAGTGTGTATCTGCCCAAGGGCGCAACGCCTGACTTTCGTGTGTTAAACGATGCCGAAATCACCGTGTTGGAGCAAAGCCGCCACAGCAAGAAACTGCGCCGTGGTGATTTGCTGGGCAACCGTTTTGAAATCCTGCTGCGCGAAGTGCAAGGCGACAAAAGCCTGATAGAGGCCAACCTGCAACGTATAGCCGAGCAAGGCGTGCCCAATTACTTTGGCGCACAGCGTTTTGGCCACGACGGCGGCAACATAGAAAGCGGCCGCGCCATGCTCGCGCGCGAGATTCGCGTCAACAGCGCCACCAAGAAAAGCCTGTATTTGTCGGCAGTACGCTCCTTTATTTTTAATGAAGTCTTGGCTAAGCGTATTCGTCTTGGCCTTTTGGGGCAGACCGTGGCAGGCGATGTGTTGGTCGATGGCGAGGTGACTGGGCCTTTGTGGGGGC
>JAYRHO010000136.1:0-2781 GCA_041907245.1 Saccharospirillaceae bacterium | reverse complement strand
TCGTTTTCTCATCGATTTTTTGAAAGCCCGTCAGCACCTTCCACAAATCTTCTGGCAAATGCGCAATAGGCTCTTGCCAGCAGCGCCAATACCACTGCAAGGCTTGCTGCCACTGCGCCTGTACTACGTCCGCAGCAGGGCAAGTTAAAACAATGCCCTCTAGGCCTTTTTCATTTAGACCATAGCAATAAGCACGTTGAATGGAGCGCTCTCCTGCTAGGTTTACAAAGAGCAGCTTGAGCCAAGCCTCAAGTAACTGCACCGCTTTAATTTGCCCCACACGATAGGACAATAAAATCGGCTCGCCACTATCAGGATGCGAATAAGCTTGCTGCAATTCACCCAACACGCGCACGCCTGAAACCTGGCACTCCAGCGCTTTGTTTTCTTGTGCCTCTTCCAAAAACGGTTGAATTTTTTTGGCAAAATCGTGCATGCTTTCTGTAATTTTTTCTGCCTTAATTCGGCCTAGATTACTGACGGCTAAATTTCCAAGCCCTTGCTCTTTTGCCAAGAAAAACGCATCAAACTTTTCAAACTCTGCCTGGCTTGGCAATTGCTCTAACCAGCTTTGCTTTAAAAGATACTCATCCAATTTATTGGGCGCAAAAGGCTCGGTATTTTGCAGCTCCTGCCAATCGGGTTCTAAATAAGCTTGCAAGCGTCTGCGTACAAAAAATTTCGGCGGCGATGACAGTGCCGCAACCACATCCTTCAATCGCACTTCAGCGGTATCTAAATCCGCAGGCAGGCTCAACGCCTGTGCTGGCCAATTTTGTGGCCTTACTTCTGCAAGAGCTTCAACATTGGCAACCTGCGCCCAAAGCTCTTGATAGCTTGGCACGAAGCGCGGGTATTTCGCGGTAAAACTCATGGGGTTGTAAGGCTGCAAGGGCAAGTCTTCTTGTAGCCAGGCTAAAAAATGTTTACGGCTTTCTTGGTGCGGAAGATTTACATGCTCTTGCAAACAAAAACCATCGGCCAGGTAATCACGCAACTCGGCTAAAAGTACCGAGGGCTGTAATTCATTATTTTGACGAATGTCGCGGCCACGATAACTTAAATACAAATAATCCTGAGCCGAGCACAAAGCCTCTAAAAATAAATAACGGTCATCGTCACGACGAGCACGATCGCCTGCTTGTGGAAAATGCTGAATTAAATCAAAACCCAAAGGCGTAGTGCGACGCGGATAATCGCTGTCGTTCATGCCCAGCATACAGAGCGCCTTAAAAGGAATGGAGCGCATCGGCATGAGGCTGCAAAAATTTACTGGGCCTGCCAAAAAGCGCTGCCAGCCTGCTTGCTGGCCAAGATGATCGTTAAACCACGCCTGCACCACCACCGCCGCAATCGGCTCGGAATAATTGGCCAATTCCGTATCATTTTGCCACTGCTCTAAAGCCTGACGAATGCTTTGCGTGGCATAGATTTCATTTTCTTGTGGCGCGTAAAACGCCTCCAGCAATTCCAAAATAAGCGTTTGCCAATCCGCCAGCTGTAAATTGGCGCGAAGTAATTTATTACGATAATTTTCCAGCTGATCGATAAAGGCCATGAGCTTACCCAAACGCTCGCTGTCATTGCCTTCGGTGGCAAATACGGGGTAATCCTGACAGTAGCCACTGCTCTGAGCAAAATCAGGCAATAACGCGCCAAGCAATAATTGTTTTAGCCCTTGCCGCCAACTGTTTTGTTCAAAATTTGGCAAAGATAACGCTTCGCGCTGCGCACCATCCAAGCCCCAGCGAATTTGCGCGTGCACCAGCCAGCTCTGTATTTTTTCTATATCGTCTTGGCTTAAATCAAAACGATGGGCAACGGCGGCCACACCCAGAAAATCCATCACTTCGCTGTTTAAAAAACGCGACTCGGGTAATTTCAGCAGATTTAAAAAGCTATCAATAATGGGGTTTTCCATGGCGATGGCTTGGTCGGCAATCGCCCAAGGAATACGATAGTTTTTATCGCTATTGGCAATGGTAGCCTTATGGCTGCTGAACACGGCGTCGATATAGGGCGCATATTGGTTAATATCAGGAACCATCACCACAATATCGCGCGGTTTTAGGTTTTTATCGGTATCCAGCCAATACAAAATTTGGTCGTACAGACGCTGCACTTCTCGCAGCGGGCTGTGCGCACTGACAAAGCGAATACTGCCATCGTCTTTGCTTACGGCTTTTTTAAATTGGCTGTGCGTTAACGCCGCCGACGTAAAAGCACTTTGCGTACTGTCGTGCAAATTAAAAATATCGCGCTGCACTTGGCTAAGCAGGTGCGTGCGCGTTTCATCCTGATAAAAAACATCAAACTCGCTAACATGGGGCGCATCTTGCACCAATTTTAAAAAATCACGCCCAAGCTTTCCCCAAGAGGCTAAAAGCGGATTACCTAAATCCAAATGCAATTCGCCGTGCGTATTTTTTCGCAAACTCTGTAGGGCTTGGCGTGTATTGACAATATCACCCGCAAATTCATTGCAAGGATTTAACAAATAAAAATGCACATCCATTTTGGCAGAAATAGCGTGCAGCACTTGCCAATAAACCTTGGGCAAACTGGCAATACCAAACACAAATAAACGCTTTGGCAACGGCGCTAATGCCTGTGGATTTTGCTCCAGCCAATTTTGCAACTGCCCATGCACGCGCGCACGATGCTCACGCGGTAATTTGCCATTTACATATTCAGGTGTAGACGCCAGCAGCGCACGCCAAACCACAGGCTGCCACGCATGAGCGGCTAAATCCTGACCATCGACCTGATTGCTGCCCGCCT
>JAYRHO010000135.1:0-2522 GCA_041907245.1 Saccharospirillaceae bacterium | reverse complement strand
TAATTCACCGCCCCAAGGTGTTGATATTGGATGAGCCGACCGCAGGTGTGGATATCGAAATTCGCCGTTCAATGTGGGAGTTTATGCAAAAGCTCAACCAAGAAGGCACGACCATTATTTTAACCACACACTATTTGGAAGAAGCCGAACAGCTGTGCCGTAATATTGCCATTATTGACCAAGGTAAAATTATTCAATCGACCAGCATGCGCAAGCTTTTAAGCCAGCTTAATACCGAAGTGTTTGTTTTGGATTTAATAAAAGCGTTGCCCAGTGATTTTTCTTTAACGGGTTTTCAGTTTCAAGTTATCGCCGAAGACGGTTTGGAAGTAAGTATCGAAAAAGGGCAAAGTTTGAATCAAGTATTTACGCAGCTTTCAGCGCAGCAGGTGGAGGTGCGCAGTATGCGCACAAAATCCAATCGATTAGAAGAATTGTTTGTGAATTTGGTGCATGGAGAAAAAGCATGAGCCAGTGGCGCGTTCAGTGGGTAGCCTTTAATACCATTTTTATTAAAGAAGTGCGGCGTTTTATGCGGATTTGGATTCAAACTCTGCTGCCACCCGCCATCACCATGATTTTGTATTTTGTTATTTTCGGGCAGCTGATTGGTTCGCGTGTAGGCAAAATGGACGGCTTTGACTACATGGCCTTTATTGTTCCTGGCTTGATTATGATGAGCATCATTACCAATTCCTACAGCAATATTTCATCGTCTTTTTTTAGCAATAAATTTCAGCGCAGTGTTGAAGAGTTATTGGTATCGCCCGTGCATCCTTTAACCATGCTTTGTGGTTATGTGGCAGGCAGCGTGGCGCGCGGTTTGGCCGTAGGCGCAATCGTGATGCTGGTGTCTTTGTATTTTACCGATTTAACGATTCATAATTTATTTTTGGTGATGGTGACGACCTTTTTGGCGGCGACGGTTTTTTCATTGGGCGGCTTCATCAATGCCATGCTGGCCAATAAATTTGATGACATTGCCATTGTGCCCACTTTTGTGATTACTCCCTTAACCTATTTAGGTGGTGTGTTTTATTCCATCAGTTTATTGCCTGATTTTTGGCAGCATGTGTCGATGCTCAATCCTATTTTGTATATGGTGAACGCTTTTCGATTTGGCATTTTAGGTATCAGTGATGTCAATGTGTATGCGGCGCTTTTAATGCTACTTGCCTTTACGGTCGTTTTGGGTGGGTGGGGCTATTGGCTGTTGTTGCGCGGCGTTGGCCTTAGAAAATAAATTAAAGTTGAGTGAAATATGACTTCCGTACACAGTGAAAACAATCCGCTTGGCAAGCACTCGGCTTACCCAGAACAGTACGATCCTACACTGCTGTTTCCGATAGCGCGCGATGAAAGCTGGAAGGCGCAGGGCCAAAATCGTGCTGCCGTCCCTTTTTATGGTGTGGATATTTGGAACGGCTATGAAATCTCTTGGCTGAATTTAAAAGGCAAGCCCGTCGTTTGTGTGGCGGAGTTTCGTATCCCTGCGCACAGTGAATTTTTAATCGAATCCAAATCGTTCAAGCTGTATTTAAATTCGTATAACCAAAGCCGCTTTGCCGATGCTAAAACAGTACAGGTACAGATGGCAGCGGATTTATCGCAAGCGGCAGGCGCGCCTGTTGCTGTTGAGTTTTATGGCTTGGATGCGGTGATGGCCGCGCCCATTGCGGCTAAATGCTTGGATGATTTGGATATTGAAATACAGCAGTATCAGCCCGATGCCAGCTTGCTAAAAAATACCGAAGGTTTTGAAAAGGGCTGGCTGGTTAGTCATTTATTAAAATCCAATTGCCCTGTGACAGGTCAGCCCGATTGGGGTTCTTTGTATATTTATTACGAAGGTCAAAAAATAGATGAGGCGGGGCTTTTGGCTTATATCGTGTCGCTGCGTCAGCATCAGGGCTTTCATGAGCAATGCGTGGAGCAATGTTTTCAGGATATTTCTTTGCGTTGTCATCCTAGAAAATTAATTGTTTATGCACGCTATGTGCGCCGAGGTGGACTGGATATCAATCCGTTTCGAAGTTCAGAAAAAGAGTGGACTGCGGCTAATTTTAAATTATTGCGGCAGTAATGCTGGTGCTAGCGCACCAGCTCGACTACCTTGCCATTGCGTAATTTTTTGGCGGCTTTTTCTAAAGCTTCTGCAACCTGATCGCGGTCTTCTTCTTTGATTTTATCCGCTTCCAAATACAAGGAAAAACCTTCCGCTTCTTGGTTCATATAGCTGGGGTTGGCACCTAGGTCGCGGCGATAATCCATCACCTGATACAAAGGCACAGGGTCGCGGAAGCCCTTAACTAAGGCACTACCGCGCTGACGGCACATGATTTTATCTTTAATAAGCGAGTAGGTTTCATAGGAAATCAAAATTTCGCCAGGACCTGCTTCGCTTTCTAGGCGGCTGGCAAGATTGACCTCTTTTCCGATGATGGTGTAATCCATGCGGCTGTCGGTGCCGAAGTTGCCTACTGTGCAATAACCCGTGTTGATGCCCATGCGAATTTGCAGCG
>JAYRHO010000134.1:0-13330 GCA_041907245.1 Saccharospirillaceae bacterium | reverse complement strand
CGCGCCCGTTTGCAACATGCCACACAGAATGGTTTGTTCGCCCATCAGGTCAGATTTCACTTCGGCAACAAAAGAAGACTCTAAGCAGCCTGCGCGGTGACCGCCAGTACCAGCCGCCCAAGCTTTGGCGATTTCGATGCCGTCGCCTTTGGGGTCGTTGGCAGGGTGAACCGCGATCAGAGTAGGTACACCGAAGCCGCGTTTGTATTCTTCGCGTACTTCAGAGCCAGGGCATTTAGGGGCAACCATCACTACAGTGATGTCTTCACGAATTTGCATGCCTTCTTCAACGATGTTGAAGCCGTGGCTGTAGCCCAGCGCCGCGCCTTTTTTCATTAAAGGCATAACAGCATTAATAACGCTGGTGTGTTGTTTATCAGGAGTTAAGTTGATCAGCAGGTCGGCGGTGGGGATCAGCTCTTCGTAAGTGCCCACTTTAAAGCCGTTGCTGCTGGCGTTTTTCCAAGATTGGCGTTGTTCTTTGATGGCTTCGGCGCGCAGGGTGTAAGACACGTCTAAGCCAGAATCGCGCATGTTCAAACCTTGGTTCAGGCCTTGTGCGCCGCAACCAACGATAACGATTTTTTTGCCTTTCAAGTAATCGCAGCCTGATTCGAACTCAGAGCGATCCATAAAGCGGCAACGGCCAAGTTGATCCAGTTTTTCACGCAGATTCAGCGTGTTGAAATAGTTATTACCCATGGTGATCTCCAAAGTGGGGTTGTGTAAAAAATCGGCAGCCATCTTAGGTGAAGATAGCTGTTGCGTAAAATGATATATTCGCTACGAGCTGTTGCGGAATTTGCAATGTTACAAGGAGATGGATTTTTCGGCCATCAGCGCTTCGATTTGTGCGACCTCTTTAACCACGCTTGCGGTCAGAACGGTGCAGCCTTTTTTGGTGACGACCACATCGTCCTCGATGCGGATGCCGATGCCGCGCCATTTGGCTTCGATGGTTTCGTCATCGGGGGCGATATAAAGCCCAGGCTCGATGGTTAGTACCATGCCTTCTTCCAATTCGCGCCAGTGGCCGTCGATGCGGTAATCGCCCACATCGTGAACGTCCATGCCCAGCCAATGCCCTGTTTTGTGCATGTAAAACTGGCGGTAAGCGCCGCTTTCGATCAGGGCATCGACTTCGCCAATTAACAAGCCAAGCTGCACCAGCCCCGTTGTGAGCACGCGCACAGCGGCGTCGTGCGGATCGTTCCAGTGTGCGCCTACTTTTACGGCGGCGATGGCGGCGAGGTTGGCGTCCAGCACCAGCTGATACAGGGCTTTTTGTGGTGCGCTGAATGTGCCATTGGCAGGGAAGGTGCGGGTGATGTCGCTGGCGTAGTAGTCCAGCTCGCAGCCTGCGTCGATGAGAATCAGGTCGCCGTCTTGGATTTGGGCGTCGTTTTGGGTGTAGTGCAGGATGCAGGCGTTTTCCCCCGCGCCCACTATCGAGGGGTAGGCGGGCCAGCGGCTGCCTGCGGCCATAAAGTCGCGCATCAGCTCGGCTTCAAGCTGGTATTCGTACATGCCAGGGCGCGTCAGTGCCATGACGCGCATATGGGCTTTAGCGCTGATGGTGGCCGCTTCTTGCATGAGGGCGATTTCGGCTTTGCTTTTAATTAAGCGCATTTCGTGCAGCAGCGGATCGAGGGCGCTAAATTCGCGCGGCGGCACAGAGCCGTTGCGTACTTGCGCCTTGATGTGGTTGACCCAGCTCATCAGCTGGCTGTCGAACTCTTTGCTCACGCCCAAATTGGCGTAAACGCGATCTTTGCTTTCGATAAGCCCTGGCAGAATGTCGTCGATGTCGGTGATGGGAAAGGCATCGTCGCAGCCCAGCAGCGCAGGAGCCGCTTCAGGGCCTATGCGTCGCCCTGTCCAAATCTCTTTTTCTTTGATTTTTTCTTGGCAAAAGAGCACGTATTGGCCTTGCTCGCGCCCAGGAATCAGCACAAGGCAGGCTTGCTCTTCGGCAAAACCCGACAGGTAATAGAAGTCGGAGGATTGGCGAAAGGGGTGCTCGACATCGCGGTTACGGATGGTGGCGGGCGCACAGGGAATAATGGCAATGCTGTTGGGTGCCATTAGGCTCATCAGTTCTTTGCGGCGTTTGCCGTATTCTTTGCTATCCAGTTTCATATCAGTGCAGCTGCTTGGGAGTGGGGTGGGTTTGGTTCATGGCGTAAAACACGGTGAGCGCGGCAATGCGGGCGTGCTCGGCTAGCTCAAGGTAGAGCAGCTCGTTTTGCGGATCATTGAGGTCGTCCAGCTCGGCTTGGGAAAAGGCGTCGAGGTCTTGCAGCACTTCCGCCACGTCTTCGGGGAGCTTGCCTTGAATGCGTCCTGCTGCGCCAAAGCCATCCAGGAAACCCTTGCTCCATTGCGCAAGACTTTCGACCTGCTCATCGACATCGGCTTCGTCGTCGCTGGGCAGAAGCGGCAAAAATTCCATGCTGTCGGCGCTTAGGCTTTGAAGCACCAGCTCATACAAAGGCAAAAGCGCGTTATGCAGCTTGCTGGGCAGCTCGTCGTCCAGCTCTAGGTATTCTTGCGCTTCGCTCAACCATTGCGCGCTAGTTAAGCGCCCGCCTGCGGCTAGGTAGCCCGTAAGCCAGCCGTGCAGCGCCGACGGATTTTGATAGCAGCCCGATTCCAGCCACAGGTCGGCCAATTGTTCAAACTCAATACTCATAAAAACCCAATTCGCTTTCTGTAAAAAGCCTATATTATCACCCTTTGCCCTTTGCGGTGGCTTGTATATAGTAAGCACTTTCACCAAACGATATCGCTATGCCAAACCATGACCTGCAAGCTTTGCAGCTTAAAATAGAAAAACTCATTGCCATGCACACGCAATTGCGCGAGCAGAATAAAGCCATGCGCGCCGCCGAGGCGGCGTGGCAAGCAGAGCGAGTCAAACTGATTCAACAAAATGAAATCGCTCGGCGCAAAGTCAATGAAATGATTTCACGTTTACAGACCCTGGAGCGCAACAGTGGCTAATCCAGCAAAGACCTTGGCGCTGACTATTTTAGAAAAAGAATATCGTGTTAATTGCCCTGACGGCGCAGAAGAAAAGCTGCGTGATGCGGCACGCTATTTAAATGACAAAATGCTTGAGATTAAAAGCGCAGGTGCGAGCAGTGGCAAGATATTGCCCTTGGATCGCATTGCTGTGATAGCGGCTTTAAACCTTGCTCACCAACTGCGTGAAGTAGAAAGCCAAAGCGGCAGCAGCGAAAAAGATTTGCGTTATCTGCATCGCATTTTAGATGACGCTTTGGCTCAAGATCAGCAATTAGAATTGCCATAATTGCGCTGCAATTTATTTTTATTCTGTTATACTGAGCCTGCTCTCTGGGGTGTTTGCCAGTCGATAAAGTCCTGAGCCGATAAATTTTTTTATGGAAGGTTCTCGTGTTGATGTGAGCAGGTCTATTTCGAGTAGAAAGCCTAATTCAATGCCCAGCCTTTCTCCTTGGACCTAAGGGTTCAAGGCCTTTATTTACGACAGCGGCACAGTGGAGAGTCCTTTCTTTTTTATCATGATTATTGATAAACCATCCATCCGTAAAGAAATTCGCCAAAAACGTCGCGCGCTCTCTTTTTCTGAAAAAAATCTGGCCGCTAAAAAACTATTGCACTCGTTGCGTCAATCCCAGGCATTTCAAGCAGCACAGCATGTGGCTATATATCAAACTCAGGATGGTGAAATCAGTACTGAGCTGCTGATAAAAGATTTATTAGCGCGTAAAAAAACGCTTTATTTGCCCGTTCTGCATCCGTTTAAAAAAGGGCATTTGGTCTTTGTGCGTTTTGATAAAAATACGAGAATGCAAAAAAACCGTTTTGGTATTTTAGAGCCAGAATTTCGTGTAGAAAACACCATAAATCCCGCTTTGCTGCATTGGGTTTGTATGCCTTTGGTGGCCTTTGATGAACAAGGTAATCGCCTTGGTATGGGGGGCGGTTTTTATGACCGCACCTTTGCTTTTGTGCGCCACGCGAGTGTAAAGCCTCAATTATTAGGGTTGGCCTACGAGCTGCAAAAATACGCCAAATTGCCTGCCGAAACTTGGGATATTCCCTTGGCAGCTATTGCTACGCAAGAGAAGCTTTACGCGTTTTCTTGATCGAAAAAATCCCACATTTTTTGCCGAATCTCTACGCTTTCATTCACCAGATGATGCCGGCCATTGTTAATTAAGCAAAGCGTTTGATTTGGAAATTTCTCTTTTAATACTTTTAAATTGTGCTTCCATGCGACGGTGTGGTCGTCATTGCCTTGCACAATTTGCACGGGTACATTGCAAGGCTTTTGTTTTTCAATAAATTTCATCCATTCGTAAGCAGACATCGCCCAGCTCATAGACAAGGCTTTGGCTTGTAGTGGGTCTTGATACCAAACAAGGTTTAAAAAATCTTGATCGTGTGAGTTCAAACTTTTGCCGCGCTTAAATTCTGTCTTAAAAGATTTTAGTGCAGGCAGTAAAAATAATTTTTTCCACTCGCGAGGGCGAATTAAAGGTGCAATAAGATGAACGCTGGCAAAAGGAGATTGGCTTGGTTTGACAGCGTTTTTTAGCAAATAATTAATAATAATTGCCCCGCCCGTGCTCTGGCCAAAAACGCGAATAGGCTCGGCGTAATGCTTTTTAATAGCGAGCAATATTTCCGTAAATACTTGGTCGTAACGCTGAAAGCTATCAATCACATTGGCCTTGCCAGAAGACAATCCGTGACCAGGTAGGTCGAAGGCGACAACTCGCCAGTTATGCGCCAAACAATAATGAATTAAATGGCGATACAACCCAACATGATCATGCAGGCCATGAACCAAGTAGGCCGTGGCGCAAGGGTTTTTTGGGGACCAAGTTTGCAGTATTAGATCAAAGCTGGCGCAGTGCAACGCGCCCGCCTGATGCGTGATGGTTGCGCTTGCCTGTGGCAGTGCAAAAAAATCCAAATAATTGCGCCAAGAAGCCGAGTTTAATGACGTCGTTGCCGTCCAATCAAAAACGCCGACTTCGCTAAGCAGCTGGGCCTTGTTCCAATTTGGCTGTATAGAGGGCTGGCTCATTATGGCTTTCTCATTAAAAGATGGCGTTATTATGCGAAATGCCTGCAAAAGTGTAAAATCGCTTTTATTTTCTAGGTCTTCATTTTCAAGCCGCAGCCTTGCGCATTTGAGTTTTTCTATGGCCTTAATTACTAAACAGCTTAGCCCCCATCATTGGATGCGCTACGACCCAGAATGGGTGGAGAAGCCCAATGCGCCTATTTTTACCGCGCAGTATTGGCAACAGCAGGAGCGTGTTTTTGGCAGCGCCACGGGGCGCGGCACGACTTGGTTTGTGCAAATGCCAAAAATTCAAGCCGCGCTGCGTCATTATCGCCGTGGTGGTTTATTTGGGCGCCTAGTTCAAGATGGCTATTTTTATACAGGCTTGGCGAGCACTCGCAGCTTTGCGGAATTGGCCTTGTTGCAGGAATTAAGAAATGCGGGAGTGCGCGTGCCGCGCCCACTTGCCGCCAAAGTTGAACGTAACGGCCTGTGCTATCGCGCGGATATTCTTACCGAATATATTGAGGGCGCAACCAGCTTGGTGGATTTATTAAAGCAGCGAGCGCTCAGTGATGACGAGCTTGCCAGCGTGGCCTTAGAAATTGCCAAGATGCACAAGGCCTGCGTGAATCATACCGACTTAAATATCCACAATATTTTATTTGATAAAGAAGGGTTGGTTTGGCTTATCGATTTTGATAAATGCTACAAATCCAACAAGAAAGGCTGGAGGCAGGCCAATCTACAACGCTTAGAGCGTTCGTTTTTAAAAGAAAGTAAAAAGCAGCCGCTATTTTGGCAGGCTAAAAATTTTACCCAGCTTATTTCCTATTACGATCAATACTTATCATGCTAAAAGAAAAAATCGTCACCTATTCCTGGTTTGTTGTAATAAACGCCTTGGCCGCGATATTAATTAGCCTGAGGTTTTTTGAGTTCGCACCAGAGCTACCTTCGGATGTTTTAGGGATAATCTATCTACCCCTTGCAATTTTTGCTCATATAACTTCTTTGGTTTTGGTTGTTGGGCTTGTGGCGCTGCCTTTGAATTTTTTACCTAAACCGCTACTGCGTTTTATTTTAGCGCTGGTGGCTGGGCTGGTGCTGGTATTTCTTTTTATTGATACCTTGGTCTTTGCGCAGTATCGCTTTCATATCAATACGGTGGTGTTGGATCTGATTTTTTCTGGTCAGGTTGTCGATTTTCCTTTGATTACCTGGATTACCGTAATTTTTGCGATTCTTCTCGTTATTAGCTTAGAGTGGTTGCTGCTTTACACTCTGGATAAAAAATTGAGCTGGGCAAAAAAATCGAACGCACCTAAAGCCTTTATTAAATTCGCATTATTGGCTTTGCTGGTGGTTAACTTAATTCATATTTGGGCCTATGCGCATTCTTATCAGTCAGTGACTATGGTCAAGCGCTATTTGCCTTATTTTCAGCCGATCCGCGCCAACAATTTTATGCATAAAATTGGTTGGGTAAATGCCGAAGAATTATCCTATCAGCAATCTTTAACACTAAAACGCAAAGCGGCGGTGCACTACCCTTTGACGCCATTGCAAACTCAGGCGGTAGAGCAGCCTGTTAATATCCTGTATTTGGTCATAGATTCTTGGCGCTACGATACGTTTTCAGCTGAAAACACACCAAACCTTTGGGCGTTATCCGAACAAGGCGTGCGCTTTTCACAGCATTTATCGACTGGGAACTCCACGCGCTCAGGTATCTTTGGATTGTTTTATGGGATGCCTGCTACCTATTTTGAAGTGATGCTGGAAAATCGTGTAGGCCCTGTTTTTATCGATCGCCTACAAAAACTAAATTATCAAATTGGCGTGTTTGCTTCGGCGCATTTACGCAACCCTGAATTTAATCAAACCGTCTTTGTGCAGGTCAAAAATCTGCGTGAAGAATCTAAAGGCGATACACCCGCCCAGCGCGATGCCGATTTAACCAAAGACTGGCTAGCATGGCACGCCAGCTTAAATAAAAATCAGCCGAGTTTTTCTTTTTTATTTTATGACGCTGCCCATGGTTACGACTTCCCGAGCGACTATCCCACGCGCTTTGAACCCATGCTGGAGGTGGTCGATTATTTAAAACTCAATAAAGACACCGACCCCACCCCCTTTAAAAATCGCTATAAAACCAGCATCCATTATGTCGATAGTTTAATCGGCCAGGTGCTTGCAACGCTTAAAAATGCAGGAGAGCTGGAGCGTACTTTAATAGTCATAACTGGCGACCACGCTCAGGAAATCAACGACAACAAGCAAAATTACTGGGGACATGGCAGTAATTTTAGCTATGCACAGGTGCAAGTGCCTTTTGCTTTGGTTGGCCCTGATGTTCGCAGCATTCCCGCACAACAGGCCATTACCGACCATCAAGATCTCGTGCCCACTATTATGGAGCATTATTTGGGCGTGACTTCGTCTGCAAGAGAGTATTCGACAGGGCGTAATTTATTTAAAACCGCATCAGGCCGAGACTGGGTTATTGCAGGCAACTTTAGTGGCTATGCCATAACAGGAAAAAATGGCATTTTGGCAGTGAATGCTGGTGGTCAATATGAGCTGTTAACGCCAGAGAATCGTGCCGATACGCAAAATAAATTAGATGCGGCGCAGGTTCAAGAAGCCATGGAAATGATGAGTCGTTTTAATCAGTAATCAGTTAGAAATAAGGCCAATAATTGATTTAAAAATTGCTGGCCTTTTTCACTGGCATAAATGCGTTCATCAAGATGCAATAGTCCAAGCTTTTGTGCTTTTGCCAGTGGCCTAGCAACACTGTCTAGGTTTAACCCTGTGCGACTGGAAAAGTCCTCTACAGAAATGCCTTTTTTTAGGCGCAGCGCATTCATTAAACACTCAAGCCCAATATCTTCTTGGCTGATTAAAGTTAAGCTACTTTTGTTTATTTTATTAGCATTTAAATAATCTTTGGGCAGTCGTGTTTTTTGCGTGCGTAAAATTTCGTTGCATGATGGGAAAGTTATTTTTCCGTGTGCGCCTGCGCCAATGCCAAGGTAATCGCCAAACTGCCAGTAATTTAAATTATGCTTGGCTTGTTTGTTGGGTTTGGAAAAAGCCGATATTTCGTAATGCTCAAAGCCTTGTTGCGCAAGAAGCATGAGCCCTGCTTCTTGAATATCCCAGAGGGCATCGTCCTGCGGAAGAACGGGCGGGCGTTTATAAAATTCGGTATTGGGTTCGATGGTCAACTGGTACCAGGACAAATGCGTTGGTGCAAAAGCCAAGGCTTGAGTTAAATCGGCCAGTGCGTCAGCGGTATTTTGTTCGGGCAGGCCGTGCATTAAGTCGATATTAAAATTATCAAAGCCTGCTTTTTGGGCCAGCTCAATGGCAAGCAGTGCTTGCTTGGCGTCGTGCACGCGGCCGAGTTTTTTAAGGTGTTTGTCGTTGAAGCTTTGCACGCCAATGGATAGGCGATTGATGCCCAGCTGGCGATAGCCTAAAAACTTTTCGGCTTCAAAAGTGCTGGGGTTGGCCTCTAGGGTAATTTCGCAATCTGAAGCAAATTTAAGACGTGCTTTTAAACCCTGAAAGAGATTTTGATAGGCGGATACAGATAATAAGCTGGGCGTGCCGCCACCGATGAAAATACTTTGTATTGCTCGCTCTTGCACATAATGTAAATCCGCATCCAAATCGGCCAAAAGCATTTGAATGTAATCGTGCTCGGGCAAATTTTCTTGCGCAGCATGGGAATTAAAATCGCAATAAGGGCATTTGCGAATGCACCAAGGCACATGAATATACAGGCTTAAAGGCGGTAGCTGTAACGGCATGGCTAGGGTTGCCAGTGTGCAATTAGAGCGTGCAAGGCTTGGGCGCGGTGAGAAAGCTGATTTTTACGCTCTTTGCTTAGGCTGGCACTGCTGCAATTTTCACTGGGCACAAAAAATAAGGGGTCATAACCAAAGCCTTCTTGGCCTTCTGCGGCAAATAAAATTTCACCTTGCCAAGTGCCTTGAAAAATTTGTGGCGTAGGGTCTTTTTCATGGCGCATATAAACCAATACGCATTGAAAACGGGCGTTGCGTTTTTCTTTGGGCGTGTTTGTAAGGGCGGCTAATAATTTCGCGTTGTTGGCGGCATCGCCTTGGCCAAACCCTTCTGTAGGCTGGGCGTAGCGGGCGCTGTAAATGCCAGGCGCACCGTGCAGAGCCTCGACCTCTAAGCCAGAGTCATCGGCTAGGGCGGGCAAGCCTGTTTGTGCGCAAGCATTGCGCGCCTTTAGGATGGCATTTTCAACAAAGCTTAAACCTGTTTCTTCGACTTCAATAACGTTCAGGTTGCTTTGCGGCACAATTTCGATGGCTTGCGCAGAAAAGTGTGCAGCAAAAAGCTGATTAAATTCTTTTACTTTGCCAAGATTGCCACTGGCTAAAACAATTTTCTGCATTTATTTATTTTCAAAATAAAATTGTTGGCTGAATTTTACATCGAAGATGCGATCTTGGCCTTCTGGCTTCACTTTCAGCGCAAGGTTGTAGTGGTCTTCGTTGTCAAAGCGGAAGGTGCTTATGTAATACACCGAGCCTGTTTCTTTGATTTCACGAAACTCCAAGGTGCGTTCTTGGGTTAAAAGATTTTTAATGGTGCCTGTAACTTGAGCTTGAACGGGTACGGACAATTTTCCTTCGCCCTGCTTTTTTAATACGGAGATGCTTAAAAAGCCGAGCGTGCGTGAGCGTTCGATACTATAGGCTTTGGCTACTTCGGGCGTTAAAAAGCTGGACGTCAGGCCGATGTAATGCACTTCATAATCGCCGAAAGTTTGTTTTTGTTCGCCACGGCTGCTTTGTGCTTGCGCGAAAAGTGCAAAGGCTGAAAGCAAGCAGCCAATAAGGAGGGTGCGGAGTTTCATCTTTATTTCCTTTTAATACGATAAATTGCAATTTCGCCCAAAAAGGACGGCCACATTTTCATGCTGAAATGTTCACGATATTGCCCATCAACAACGGTTTTATTCAAAATGCGAATGCCTTTTTCATGGCACAGAACTTCAAAATCACGGAAGGTGCAAAAATGAATATTGGGGGTGTCGTACCAGTTGTAAGGCATGGTGTCGGACATAGGCATACGGCCTTTGAGCATTAAATAAAAACGAATACGCCAGTAGCCAAAGTTTGGAAAGGTGACTATGGCTTCTTCGCCAATGCGCAGCATTTCTTCGATCATTAAATCGGGGCGTGCCACCGCTTGCAGCGCTTGCGTCATAATCACGGTGTTCATGCTATCGGATTTAAAATTATTCAAGCCCTTATCGAGGTCTTGCTCAATAACATTTAGGCCGTTGGCAATGCACTGAGTAATTTTTTCAGGATCGATTTCAAGGCCATAACCGCGCACATTTTTATTTTCTTTTAAATGTTTAAGCAGTAAACCTTCGCCGCAGCCTAAATCTAAAACTTGGCTATTGGGTTTGATCCATCGTTCAATAATTTGGAGGTCTTGGCGTAATTCACTCATTACTTGCCCTCCTTAAGTTGGATGCTGTCCATAAAGGTTTTAAACAAAGTTAAATAGCGCGGATTGGGTAATAAAAAAGCATCGTGGCCATGATCGTCTTCGATGCAGGCGTAGCTCACATCCTTATTGGCTTCGACCAACGCATTTACGATTTCTTCGGAGCGGCTAGGGTCAAAACGCCAGTCGGTGGTAAATGACATAATTAAAAAACGACATTGTGCATGGCTTAAGCATTGCGCCAGATCGTTGTTGTAACCTGAGGCAGGGTCGAAATAATCCAGCGCACGCGTCATCAACATGTAGGTGTTGGCGTCGAAGTGTTGGCTGAACTTTTCACCCTGATGGTGCAAATAACTTTCCACTTCAAACTCAGGGCTAAAGCTGTAATTGTATTGCCCGGTTTTTAATTCTCGGCCAAATTTTTCGCGCATGGAGGCGGCGGATAAATAAGTTATATGCCCGAGCATGCGTGCTTGCATTAAACCTGTTTTCGGCAGGGTGTTGTGCTCGTAATAATAACCATCGTGAAAATCGGGGTCTTTACTGATGGCTTGGCGTGCCACTTCATTAAAAGCGATATTTTGCGCCGTTAATTTCGGTGCAGAGGCGACAATTACCGCGTTGGCTACACGCTCAGGGTATTGGATGGTCCAGCGCAGTGCTTGCATCCCACCCAATGAGCCGCCAACGACCGCCGCCCATTTTTTAATGCCTAAACGATCGGCTAAACGTGCTTGGCTGTTCACCCAGTCGCGCACGGCCAAAAGCGGAAATTCGGGGCCATAGCGTCGCCCTGTTTCGGGGTTGATGCTGGTGGGGCCTGTGGAGCCTGAGCAGCCGCCTAAATTATTTAAACCAACCACAAAAAACTTGTTGGTATCAATGGCTTTGCCAGGACCTACGGCACTGTCCCACCAACCGGGCTTGGTGTCTTCCATGCTGTGGTAGCCTGCAACGTGGTGGTCGCCACTTAGGGCGTGGCAAATTAACACGGCGTTGGATTTGTCTGCATTTAACGTGCCGTAGGTTTCAACCATAAGATCGTATTGGGGCAACACTTTTTGGCTGCGTAGCGTAAGTGGCTCGTCAAAATGCAGCAATGTTGGGGTAACAATACCGACTGAATCGTCAGCAATTTGTGCGGGCATAGGGGGATTCCAAGGGTTGTGCAGAGTCGCTCTGCCATTCAGTTCAATAATGGGGGCAAAGTGTAACAGGGGCGGGGCGGTTATTGAATGCTTGGCGAGGCTGGCTGGTGGAAAAGGGATTGCTATTGCTCTAAAGAGGTAGCCTCAGTAAGCTGCGTTTTTTGTTTGTTAAAGGATGTGATGATGAATAAAACGACGGCATTTACTTTGGCGCCTTTAGCTTGGGCATTACTGCTGGCTCCTGCGTACGCAGAAGACGCCGCCGCTGAAGCTCCTGTGTCTTATCCGCTTTGGAGTGGTTCGGCAGAGGTCGGGTCGGTTTGGACATCGGGCAATACCGATACCAGCAGTATTAATGGTACGGCTTCGATAAAGCGTGAAGCGCAAGTGTGGGAATCCAAGCTGCGTTTTGATGCGCTAACCAGTGAAGAGGACAACAAAACCACCAAAGAAAAATACAAGGGCTTGGGGCAGGTCAACTACGATTTCACTGAGCGCCTGTACTTGGCCACGGTGGCTTGGCAAGAGCGTGATCGCTTTAGTGGCTTCGATTACCAAGGCTCAGCCTCTGCGGGTTTGGGTTATCGTGTAATTGATTCCGAACACACCAAGTTGCAGCTCGAAGCAGGCCCAGGTTACAGCCGTGAGCGTGAAACGGCTACGCAAGCCGTGATTGAGGATCGCATCGGTCGTTTCGCGCTGAACTACAGCTGGCTCATTCGTGAAGGCATCGAATTTACGGAAACAGCCACAGCGGAAAAGGGCGATAAGAACGGCATTTATACTTCTGAAACGGGCTTTAAAAGCCAGATCAATGGCAGCATCGCCACCAAGCTGACTTATAAAATTAAATCCGTTGATGAAGTGCCCGTTGGCAAGAAACACACAGACAGAGAGTTTGGCGTAACTTTAGTTTTAAGTTTCTAAGGCGCGTTGGCGCAGGCTGGGCGGAAATCCTCCATCTTGTGCCATTTTTTACCGTTGTTTGCTTGCCGTTGTTGCCATTTTTGCCACTGTTCCGCGCTGCTGTGCGCTTTTACTAAGGCGTTAAATTGCTCTCGTGCTTGCTTCTGCTGCGCCATGGTCATCGGCCACTGCGCACTGGGCGTCAGCTGTTGCACAGCGGTAAAAAAAGCCTCCTTTTGAGTGGTGCTCATGCCCAGATATTGTGCGACTTCTTTGGCCTGTTGCAGTTGGATCAAACGGCGGTGTTCAAACATGGCTTGCTGGGCAATTTTTTGTTGCGCAGGATGTAGAGTTTGGCGAATTTCCAGCCGCATTTGTTCTTGCAGCTCCAAATAGCGCTGTTGTTTTTCAGGGTTGCAATTGGGCTGCTGCGCTTTTAGCCGATCTCGATATTTAGCTTCGATGGTTTTGATTTGCTGCTGCTGAGAAGGGCTAAGAGTTAAGGTTTGCGCCCAGTCGATTTCATGCTGATGGCCTGCGCCCCAAGCGGTCGAGGCACACAATAGCAAAGCAGCGGTGAGCAAAGCGAAGCGATCAAGGGGCATGATGTGTTCTCAGTCGTAAGCAAGGATTGTAGTGTACAAAAAAACACCAACAGAGGCTGTAAAGAAGTGCAAGATAGAGTGGGTGTTTGGTATCTGCAACT
>JAYRHO010000133.1:0-2205 GCA_041907245.1 Saccharospirillaceae bacterium | reverse complement strand
TGATCGTGCTGTTTTAACACACGATTAATGTCTTGAATCTGATTGCCCGAACCTGCGGCAATGCGTTTTTTGCGTGAACCATTAATTAGATCGGGATTGCGCCTTTCAGCGGGCGTCATCGAGCGAATAATGGCTTCCATTTGTTTAAAATTTTTCTCGGCGGCATCGGTTTGCTTGGCCATATTGCCCATGTTGCCCATGCCTGGAAGTTTGTCGAGCATGGAAGTCAAACCGCCCATTTTTTTCATTTGCTGGATTTGATCGAGGAAATCTTCTAAATCAAAGCCTTTGCCCGTTTTGATTTTTTTGGCGAGTTTATCGGCCTTGGCTTTGTCGATGGTGCGCTCGGCCTGTTCGATCAAAGACAGTACGTCACCCAAATCCAAAATGCGCGACGCCACACGATCAGGGTGGAACGGTTCGAGCGCATCGGTTTTTTCACCCATACCCATAAACTTAATGGGCTTGCCCGTAATATGACGCACCGACAACGCCGCACCACCGCGCGCATCACCGTCGGCCTTGGTCAAAATCACCCCAGTTAAGGGCAAGGCTTCGTTGAAGGCCTTCGCGGTGTTGGCCGCGTCTTGACCGGTCATGGCATCGACCACAAAGAGCGTTTCGATGGGGTTGATGGCTTTATGCAGCGTTTGGATTTCCGCCATCATCTCGCTGTCGATGGCCAAACGGCCTGCGGTGTCCACCAACAGGACATCGGCAAAGGCTTTTTGCGCGGCATCTATCGCGGCTTTAGCAATATCCACGGGCTTTTGGTTGATGTCCGAGGGGTAAAACAGCGCGCCGACGTCCTTGGCCAGCGTTTCCAGCTGTTTGATGGCCGCAGGGCGATACACGTCGGCCGACACCACCATGACTTTTTTCTTTTCGCGCTCTTGTAGGTATTTTGCCAGTTTACCCACAGTGGTGGTTTTACCCGCACCCTGTAAGCCCGCCATCAGCACGATGGCTGGAGGCTTGGTAGCGAGGTTGAGCTTTTCGTTGGCCTCGCCCATCACCTTCATCAGTTCTTCATGGACGATTTTTAAAAAGACTTGGCTGGGGTTCAGGCTTTTGAGTACCTCAGTGCCGACCGCGCGCTCTTTGACTTGCTCGGTAAAGGCTTTTACTACAGGCAAGGCGACGTCGGCTTCCAAGAGCGCCATGCGCACTTCGCGCAAAGTGTCTTTGATGTTGTCTTCGGTCAGGCGCACTTGGCCAGACAAGCCTTTGAGCGCTTTGCCCAATCGTTCGGTTAAGCTTTCAAACATGGGAGTTCCTAGCACGGGAAAAAATTGGCGGCAGTATACCAAAAAATTGGAAAAGTTCTGATTTTTAGCTGCGCCCTAGAGCTTTGCCTGCTCGGTCTGTTATGCGACACTAAGCGCCCCTTAGGAGGTGCGTATGTCTTTCGTGTTAGCGGTTCCAGCCGCCGCGTTTTATCTGTGGGCCGCATGGCGGCAATGGCAAACATTTTGTGGCAAAAAACCCGCCAATCGCTCGGTATTGCTGATTGCCACTATGGTGGGTGCGCTTCTGCACTTGGGTTACATCGCCTCGCACACCTTTGGCCATGAGCACATTAATTTTGAAGTCTTTGAAGTCGGCTCTTTGATTAGCTGGGTCATCGTCTTGCTGCTGATTTTCTCCAGCCAACGCAAACCTGTGGACAATCTTTTTATTGGTTTGCTGCCCATGGCCTCGGTGATTTTATTGATTACCGCCATGAGCAACCGCTATGTGCCGCTGACCGATTTAAGCTACGGCCTGACTTGGCATATTTTACTTTCCATCTTGGCCTACAGCATTTTGACCATTGCTGCTGTGCAGGCCGTGCTGCTGTATCTGCAAGATAAAGCGCTTAAAAATCGCCAAACTCAAGGCTTTATTCAGGCACTGCCGCCGCTGCAACTGATGGATAAATTGCTCTTTGAAATGCTGTGGCTGGGTATGATTTTACTGACCGCCAGCTACATAGTCGGCTGGCCTTATATTTTGGATTTAAAGGGCCAACATCTAGGCCATAAAATTGTTTTTGCGTTAATCAGCTGGCTGATTTTTGCTTGGTTATTATTTGGCCGTTATCGTTTTGGCTGGCGCGGCGCTATCGCCAGCCGTTGGACGCTAATAGGCACGGGCTTTATGATTTTGTCTTACTTTGGCAGCAAAATAGTGCTGGAACTGCTAGGCCGTGTGTAGCGTAAAAAC
>JAYRHO010000132.1:0-1655 GCA_041907245.1 Saccharospirillaceae bacterium | reverse complement strand
GAAATCGACCGCATCGCCAAAGGCGAACTGCCCGCCGACAACAACATGCTGGTACACGCACCACATACGGCAGAGGTAGTAACAGGCGAATGGAACCGCCCCTACAGCCGCCAAGAAGCCGCCTTTCCAACCGCCAACCTTGGCGCACACAAGTTCTGGCCATCGGTGGGACGTTTGGATGATGTGTACGGTGACCGCAACTTGGTATGCTCCTGCCCGTCGGTGGATTCCTACGAAGAGTAGGAGCGGGCCATGCCCGCGAAGCTGGGCGCTAGGCGCTTAACAGGGTAGACCTTTGTGTCTACCCTTTTTTTAAGGAAAGAAAACTACGGTTACCGCAGGCAGCTACCAAGCCACCACCATGTCATCGCGCTGTACGGCAAGGCGTTCTGCACCTTGTTTCATTTCGGCGATGATAAATTGCGGCTGCACTTGCTTCACCACCACCTCGGTGGCCGTGCCTGTAAGTTCGGTGCGCGGCTCTAAATCGAGGTTATAAAAAGTGCCTGTGCGGTACACCTGAAACTTATCTCCTGGGCGTATACCTGCACCTGCACCCGCTTCGATATGCAAGTCCTTGCCATTGGCCTTCACGATGCGCGCCATAAAGGGCTGACAGCGCAAGGCTTCGTCCATTTCCTCGACTGCTGTTTGCACTAAAGTGCGCACTTTTTGGCCATAATCCATGCGCCAAAAACTGGGGCTGGCAAAACCCACCTGCTGCACAGGCTCACCACTCCACACGCCAAAGGTGCTGTAACTGTGCTGAAACAACATCGCCCCGCTTAAGCCATCGTGGATAAACACATCCAGCACAAACTGCCTTGGGCGACTGGTAGGCGCAAGCCCCAGCTTTTCCCGCCACGCATTCCATTTACCTGTAGGTTTGGCTTCGGATAAATCCCGCACCACGCCAGATATCACATACTGCGCGCCCAGCTCTGTGGCTAAGGCGACCGAAGTGGTCAGGCGCTGCTGCGCCGTTTCGACCGATGGCGCTTGGCGCGGCTCTTGAAACAGGCTCATACGGCTGGCATCGAGCGCATGCACGCGCCCAGTGTTATTAAGGCTATCCACCAGCAAACGCGGCAAATCTTGCTCAATATTTTGCAAATGCCCAAGGCTGGCCTGCATGGGTTTGGCCAAGGCAAAGCCTGCCACCGCCACGGCCTTACGATACTGCTGTTTACTGGCAGGGCACATACGCAATGCGCCGACTTCGGCGCGAATGGTGACGCTGTAGAGGCCATCTTGCTGGTTTTCTTCCAGCACTTGCACGTTGCGCACCTGCGCCGAGGTTTTAAGCTCGACCTCGTCTTTTTCCATGTGCCCTTGGCTCATCAGCGCTGTGCTATTGATCTGCACACCTACGCGCAAGCTCGCCTGCTGCAAGGCGTCTTTCATCGCCTGCTCACGCACATAGCTCATCGCACCATCCACGGGAGCTGTGCCCGTCACTTCGACTTCCAAAGCCAAGGCAGGCACCGCCCAGCACAGCATCACCACAAAGAACGCACGCATAGCGGCCTCCTATTGAATAAAGTAGAAGCTGGACTCAGGCATGCTGGCTTCGCTTTGCACGCGCTGACGCTGGCTGCTACTCAGATCGCTGGCGCGGGCTACGCCTGCACGGCAATCAACGTTAAAACGCTGCT
>JAYRHO010000131.1:0-2236 GCA_041907245.1 Saccharospirillaceae bacterium | reverse complement strand
GCCAAGATGCCGTTTGGGCGAAAAAAATGCACGATTTGGGCTTGGAAGATAAGCTCAACACGTCCGAAGCGGGTTTTCCTGAGGTTTTCGTAGGGCTGTTTCCTGAGGTGCAGGGGATGTTGCTGGAATACAGCATTGAGCGCGTGAACCTAGCCGATGTGCCACGCCGCGCTTCCAGCTGGTGGCCTGTAGAGCCTGGCACCAGCTACTTCATGGCTTACCCCACTCAGTTCCCACAAAGCGCCATTTACATGGCAATCGACTTCGACTGCGGTCACGAGCACTAAAAGTCTCAATGCCACGCCTTTATGAAAAGTGCGTGGCGCTTCGTAAGGCTTGGTGCGCAAGGCATTGAGCCTTGCGCGTTCTAGGCTTTATTCAACAAATAAGTTACCAAAAGCGGCACAGGGCGACCGGTTGAGCCTTTGGCTTTGCCGTTGCTGTTCCAGGCTGTGCCTGCAATATCCAAGTGTGCCCAGCGCGTGCCTTGGGTAAAGCGCGACAGATAACAAGCCGCGGTAGTCGCTCCTGCTAAGGGGCCGCCGATGTTGGCCATATCGGCAAAGTTCGAATCCAGCAGCTCTTGGTATTCTTCTTCCAAAGGCAAGCGCCAGACCTTATCGGCGCTGTCATTCGCGGCTTGTTGCAGTTCGGCAATTAGGCCTTCGTCTTGGCTGAATAGACCTGAGTTCACGCTGCCCAGTGCCGCCATGCACGCTCCTGTGAGGGTAGCGATGTCCACCAAGCTTTGTGGCTTAAAGGTGTTGATGCCGTAGGTAAGGGCATCGCACAGTACCAAGCGGCCTTCGGCGTCGGTGTTGAGGATTTCCACCGTTTGCCCAGAAAGGGTGGTAATCACATCGCCGGGTTTGCTGGCGTGGCCTGAGGGCATGTTTTCGGCACAGGCAATCATGCCGATGACGTTGAGTGCAGGTTTAAGCTCCAACAGCGCTTTCATCGTGCCCAACACCGAGGCCGCACCGCACATATCGAACTTCATCTCATCCATTTTGGCGCCGGGTTTGAGGCTGATGCCACCGGTATCAAAAGTAATGCCTTTGCCTAGGAGCATATGCGGCGCGGCGTTTTTATCGGCGCTGCCTTGGTATTCCATGATGATAATTTTGCCTGACTCGGATGAGCCTTTGGCAACAGACACAAAAGCGCCAGCGCCCATTTTTTCCAGCTCTTCTTCGTCGAGAATAGTGACTTTTAATGCGCCATTTGCACCCAGCTCTTTCGCTTGCTTGGCCAAATAAGAAGGCGTGCAAATGTTGGGCGGTAGGTTGCCCAGCTCTTTGGCAAAGTTCACCCCAGTGCTGATGGCAGCGCCTTTAGCCAGCGCGGCACTTTGGTCTGTCCCCAGCCAAATCAGCTGTTCAATTTGAGGTTTGGCTTCGGCCTTGGATTTGGTTTGACGATATTGGTAAAGGCTGCTGGCCAAGGCTTGCATCAGCTGTTCGGCCAAAAAGGCACGAGTGATCTCGGCGCTGGTCATGTCTTCTAAGGCTAGGGCGACTTGGCCTGTTTGCCCTGCTAGGGCCGTGGCGATGGCTTGCAGCACTTTGATGGCGCTGGTGCTTTTTAACGCCTCTTTGCCCGTGCCAACCAGTAATACGCGTTTGGCTTTTACTCCTGCCACCGCAGGCAATAAAAGCGTTTGCCCAAGCTTACCCTCGCAATCTTTGTCGGCTAAACGGGCTGAAAGAAAGCCGCCACTGGCTGCGTCTAAGACCTGTGCCGCAGAAGAAAGCTTGCCTGATTGGTCGCAAGTCACGACAATACAGCCTGCTTCGATTTCGGCTGGATTTTGTGTGGAAACTTGATAGCGCATAAGAACTCCGAATATCACCAAGAAAGGCGCAGTGTACGAGAAACTTTTCGTTGGTGCAGCCACTTAATAACGCCATGGGATTTCAGTTTGATTATCTTTCGTTACATTTTAAAAGAGCTGGCGCTGTCTTTTTTCGCCGTGTTGATTGTGCTCTTGATGATTATTATCGGTGGGCGCTTGATTAAAACGCTGGCCTGGGCGGCGGCTGGGGAAATGTCCTTTAGCATGGTGCTGTTGGCGCTGTTGTATAAATTGCCGTCCTTTTTAGAAATTATTATCCCTATGTCGTTTTTTATCGCCATTTTAATTGGCTATGGCCGCTTATACGCCGAAAACGAAATGACGGTGCTGACGGCAACGGGCTTTTCCGACAGTAAGCTCTTGGGCTATGTGATGGCGGTG
>JAYRHO010000130.1:0-3061 GCA_041907245.1 Saccharospirillaceae bacterium | reverse complement strand
TTTGCCATTGACGCTGTGCACCGCCCATTTTGGGGCGCCGTTGCCTGTGTCTTTGGACGTGCTGGTAAAGGTATGGCGGCTGTAGAGGTCTGAGTGGTAGTCCACCAACACATATTGCCCCTGGGCAATGGCCGCTTTCATATAGAGAACGGCGTTATCCAAGTAGGCGGTGTCGATCATTCTGGGCTGGGGCTGGATGCCTTCCCAAGCAAGGGTGTAGCGCACCATGTTGCTGCCCGTATTCTTACCCAGTGCGCTGAAACTGGCCTGCGCATCTTGAGCGTTGGCAAAGGGCTGAAAGCCGAATTGTGCCAGCTTGGCTTGGCCTGAGACGTTAAAGCCCCGCAAGCTCACTTCGCGGTTTAAGCCATCGACAAAGATTTTATCGCTTTGGCCGGAGATGTTTTTGCTGGTAATGCTGAGGCTAGCTGCACTGGGGCTGTGACTGGGCAGTTCATGCAGTGCTGCGAGGCTGATAGAGGAAAGTGAGCTGAATGCGGCAATGAGGCCGCATTGGCTAAGGCGGGTGAGCGAGGTCATAGTGGTTCTTCTTGTTATTGGTACTATAGAACCACTTTAGCGGTAACTCAGAAAAAAGCAGTAGCGCGGAACAAGCCAAAATGGCTTTATCCGTTGGGTGTGCGCTCGTCATCCTGCGCGAAGTCGCAGGATCTACAGGGGTGTTATGGATTCCGCGACTGCGCGCGGAATGACATTAGGCGTAGAGGCGCCCATTGGGCGCCATATGGAGGCCATTGGCCTCCGCTACGGTGCAGGGGGGGTTAGCCTTTCTTAGGTCTTTCCCAGCCGTCGATGTTGCGTTGTTTGCCACGGCCAACGGCGAGTTGGTCGGGTTCGACGTCTTTGGTGATGACGGAGCCTGCGCCGACTGTTGCGCCTGCGCCAATGTTTACGGGGGCGACGAGGGCGCTGTTGGAGCCGATAAAGGCGCGTTCGCCGATGACGGTTTTGAATTTGTTTACGCCGTCGTAGTTACAGGTGATGGTGCCTGCACCGATGTTGGCATCTTTGCCGATTTGGGCGTCGCCGATGTAGGTCAGGTGGTTCACTTTCGCGCCTTCACCTATTACGGCTTTTTTCACTTCGCAGAAGTTGCCGACTTTGGCGTGGTTTTTCAGGTCTGCGCCTGGGCGTAGGCGGGCGTAAGGGCCGATGTGGCAGTCTTGTTCGCTCTTGGCGTCTTCTAAGTGGCAGAAGGCTTCAACGGCGGTTTGTGCGCCTAGGTGGCTGTTTTTAATCACGCAGTAAGGGCCAATGTGAACGCCGTCTTCGAGCACGACTTCACCTTCAAATACGCAGCCTACGTCTATGACTACGTCGCTGCCGACTTTTAAGCTGCCGCGAATGTCGATGCGGCTGGGGTCGGCGAGGGATACGCCTTGGCGCATCAGGTCGTCGGCGAGGCGGCGTTGGTACACGCGCTCCAGCTCAGCCAGTTGCAGGCGATCGTTGACGCCTTGTACTTCAAATTCGTCTTGTGGGTGGATGGCGTTTACAGGCACGCCTTGCGCCACGGCCATCGCGATGATGTCGGTTAGGTAGTACTCACCCTGAGCGTTGTTGGCGGAGAGTTTGGGCAGCCAAGCGTTCAGGTGTTTGGCCGATACCGCCAAAATACCCGTGTTCACTTCTTTAATTTTGTGTTGTTCGGCGTTGGCGTCTTTGTGCTCGACAATGGCTTGAATCTCGCCTTGGGCATTGCGCACGATGCGGCCGTAGCCTGTGGGGTTGTCCAGCTCGACGGTCAGCAGCGCTAAAGAGTGGTTGGACGCGGTTTCATTGAGCAGCTGTTGCAGTGTTTGGGTGCGAATCAAGGGTACATCGCCGTACAGCACCAGCACGGTGGCATCGGGGTGAACGTCGGGCATGGCCTGCGCCACAGCATGGCCTGTGCCTTTTTGTTCGCTTTGCAGCGCCCACTGCACGGGAATATCGGTGATGGTGTCGCGCACTTTTTGCGCGCCGTGGCCGATCACCACATGCTGGGTTGCGCCGCCTAAGGCCTGCGCGCTTTCCAGTACATGCACCAGCATGGGTTTGCCCGCCAGCGTATGCAGCACCTTGGGAAGGTCGGATTTCATGCGCGAGCCTTTGCCCGCAGCGAGGGTAACAACAGCCAAATTCATAATGATGCTTCCATGAGGTGAAAACGGGTGGCGTATTCTAGCTATTTGCGGATAAACAGTCTTTAAAGCGCGCGGTTAAATCACGAATAAAAACGGCATAGCCATTGGGTGTTAGGGCAATGTGAGCGGCCATCGGGTCGAGCTCGCCGCGCTTGGCTTGGCTGCCCTTTAGTACGCTTTCGACCAAGGCAGGGGAGTATTCGGGTTCGCTAAACACGCAAACGGCTTTGCCTGCGGCCAATTGCTGGCGAATGCTCTCTAGGGTTTTGGCGCCGGGTTTGCGCTCAGGCGAAAGGGTAAAAGCGCCGAGCTGGTTTAGCCCTACTTCTTGCACAAAATGGTCGTAGGCTTGGTGAAACACAAAAAAGCCGAGCTCTTTAACAGGCTCAAGCTCGCGTTTGGCTTCTTGCAGCGCCGCCTGGGTGTGGCTGGCAAAATCGCTGCTGTCTTTGCCCATAATCTGCGCTAGGGCTTTTTGTGCGCCGATCATGGTGCGCACCGAAAACCACCAATGTGTGTCTTTGGGGGCGCTGGCGGGGGCAAAGGTGCTGACATCCAGCCATTTCTTTTCAGGCCAGCGTTTTACAAAACTGGCGAGGTAGGGCTCGGTCTGCGCGCCTGCCCAAATAATAATGTCGGCATTTTGGATTTGTTCGAGGTCGGAGGGGCGCAAGCTAAAGTCGTGCGGCGTCATGCCTGGGGGCAAAAGCACGCGCAGGTTCTCGCTGGGCACGACCGACGCCGCCACCAAGGCCAAAGGATGCACGCTGGCCAACACCTGCGGCTCTTGGGCAAAAGCCTTGGGGCTGGCCCAAGCCGAAGTACAAAACAGTAGAATCAGAAAAAAAACAGGGTTCGGCTTCATTGTCACAGGCTCATCGCGTAAAATCGCCGCATTATACGCAGGCGGCCTC
>JAYRHO010000129.1:0-1726 GCA_041907245.1 Saccharospirillaceae bacterium | reverse complement strand
ACCCAAACCCCTGTCTTTGCGCGAGGGCTATCCCTAGTCCCAGCGTTCGGGATCGTAAGAGAAGATGGGCAAAGACCATTTAAAGCGAATGGCCAAAAGCCGCAGCACAAGCCCTGAGAAAAACGCCACCATCAAGGTGGTGTGCTCCTCGACCTGAAAATGCAGCAGCGCCAAATACAGCAGCGCCACCAGCAAGGAGACGCTGGCGTACAGCTCTTCGCGCAAGACTTGTGGGGTCGAGCCGCAGAGCATATCGCGCATGATGCCGCCAAAAATCCCCGTCACTATGCCCGCCATAATGACCACGGGCAGCTCGTAATGCAGTTTCAGCGCGACATCGCAGCCAATGATGGTAAAGGCAATTAAACCCATGGCATCGAGCAGCAAAAACAACTGCCGCAGCCGCGACATATAGCGCGCCACCAGCATGGTAACGAGGCCTGCGCTGATGGTGAGGTAAATATAAGGCGGGTGCTGTGTCCAGTTCACAGGGAAGTTGCCAAGCAAAATATCGCGCACCGTGCCGCCACCCAAAGCGGTAATAAAAGCGACAAAAGCCACGCCAAACATATCCATATTGCGCCGCCCTGCGCTCAGTGCGCCCGACATGGCTTCGGCGGTGATGGCCAGCAAATAAATCACCGTGAGCATTTACAGAAAACTCGCCATAAATTGCCGATAGGCCTGAGCCTTGGCATCGGGGCCTTCGCGCACCAAGATCACCACTTTATTTTCCCAAACTTCCAGCACGAGCAAGGCGTCCTGCAACAAAGGCAAGGCTTGCGTAAAAACCAAGGCCTCTTGCTCCGTACCTGGCTTGTGCCAACTAAAACCCTCTGGCAAATGAGCGCTCTCCCAGCCTTTTTGCCCAGCGATGCAAAATTTCAACGCGCCTGCTTTATTGGCGTTATCGCGCACCAGGGTGTAACTGGTGGCATTCACACTGTCGTAAATCCCAGTTTTGGGGCTATCGGGTTTCCAGATAATTTGCCGCACTTGCAGCCCTGCTTTTAATGCTTCCATGCGCAAACGTGCCAAACGGCTGTCACGTGCACTGGGCTTTAGCATCAAAACCGAGCCGACTATGGCCAAAATACCCGCCAAGGCAAACCAAATCATGAGCTCATCTCCTCCAACTCCAACCAACGCTCCTCCAACTGGCTCAGCGCTTCTTCGGCTGCGGTGAGCTCCGCCAGTTTGGCCTGCACTAGGCCAGAGTCTTGGCTGTAAAAATCGCTTGCTTGCGTCTGCGTAAGCAGCGCATCGCGCTTGGCTTCGGCCGCTTCAATAAGCGCAGGCAGGCCATCCAGCTCACGCTGTAGCTTATAAGACAGTTTTTTTCCCGCACTGGGTTCAGAGCTTTTAACCTCTGCGGTTTTAGAACCGCTGGCTGGCTTGGCGCTGGCTAAAGGTTTGCTGGGCTGGGCTTTCTTGCGCTCCATCCAATCGCTGTACCCCCCCACCTGCTCATCGATATGCCCTTCGCCCTCAAACACCCACAGCTGCGTGACGACGTTATCCAAAAAAGCGCGGTCGTGGCTGACTAGAAGCAACGTGCCGTCGTAATCCAGCAAACGCTCTTCCAAAAGCTCCAGCGTTTCCACATCCAGGTCGTTGGTGGGCTCGTCCATGATGAGCAAGTTACAGGGCTTTAAAAACAGCTTGGCCAACAGCACGCGATTACGCTCACCGCCTGACAAGGCTTTCACCGGCGTGCGGGCGCGTT
>JAYRHO010000128.1:0-4248 GCA_041907245.1 Saccharospirillaceae bacterium | reverse complement strand
GTCTTTGCCGCCGATTTGCAGAATAATATTGTTGCCTTCCACGCGGCTGGTGTAACCCACGCTGCGAGTGAGGTTGATCACCAAGCGTGAACGATCTTTGGTAGACACCACTGTGGCACTGCGCGCATTGCCAGAACCTATATCTTGGCGCTTGCTGCTTAGCGTGCTGGTTGTTTCTGGCATATCAATGGCGATACGCGCAGGCTGTTCGATGCTGTAGCCTGTGATTTTTGGAGGTGCGCTATCAAACTGCAAACGCACTTCGGTAACATCACCGGGTAATGCGGTGAACTTCATATCCGTTAACGATAGAGCGCCAGCCTTTGCTGCAACAAGCGACAGCAAGAGGGCGGGCAAGGCTACTTTGGTCATGTGAAACTGCTTTTTCATACTGTTATTCTCCTGCCAGTCCTTCGATGGCCAATGTTCTTGGGCGCTCTAACCAACCGCCCATGCCGTTTGGCACGATTTCAATAATGTTAATGCCTTGTTCCGTAATCGATGAGATGCGGCCATGGTTTTGCCCCATGTAATAGCCTTTCTTCACTCGCACAACGCTGCCGTTACCGTCTTTGACCAGCGCCCAGAGCACGCCTTGTTGTTGGATGCTACCCACCATAGTGATTTGGTTCAGCGCAAATTCCTCAAGCGGCTCTTTGCTGCGAGTCAGATCGGGATGCACATTGCTGTTCATTTGCGCCGCATTGGCGTTTTCCAAAATGGGCAATTCAAACGGCGAGCGCATATTGCCAGCACTGTAAATAAAGGTTTCATAGGCTTTAAATACGGGTGCAGGTTCGATGCGCCCACGCGGGCGATTTAAGGTTTCTTGCATAAAGGCCTGCAAGTCGCTCATGTCATCGCTGACGCTGCAACCCATCAAGGTTAAAAAGGGTAATGCTAAAAGGAGTTTTTTCATTTCTTAACTCCTGCGCGCTCAGGATTGTACTGATAGGTTTTCGCTAAAATATTCATTTTTAGCTGACCTTCTTTGCCTGTTTTATTCATAGTGAAATCATGCAAAGTCACAATACGAGGCAAGGACGCCACGGTTGAAACAAAAGCCGCCAATTCGTGATAACCACCGACAACTTCAATATTTAAAGGCAGCTCGTTGTAAAACTGCGTTTGCGTAATGCGCTGAGGATCCATCACGTTCAAACTTAAACCTGCGTTTAATGCCGCCGCACTGATGTCATCAATCAGCCCTGGCACTTCGGTATCGCGCGGTAATTGTTTTAATAACGCACCAAAGGTTTCTTCCATTTCTTCAAGCTGGGCACGATAAGCGTCTAGGTTTGAAACGCTAAAAGCTTTGCTTTCAAAATTGGTGCGCAAATCTGCTTCGGCAATTTTGGCCTGATCGAGCACCTCGATATCTTCGGTCACAAAATAAAAATACCCAGCAACAAACACCGCCACAAATATCAGCACACAGAAAAATACTTTGCCAGGAGCAGGCCAAGAACCCATATTTTTCCAGTCGATATTGTTGATGTCGTCAACTTGAATATTTTTAAGCTGCTCAGAGAGCGCTTTAAAATCCAAATTCATTTTTCCTGCCATGTTTTATTCCCCTTCCCTTGCAGGCTCAGTGCGCTTTAACGTGATTTCAAAATCACTTAGGCCTTCACCTTTGGCATGAACGCGAATTAAGGTCGGCTCAGCAAACCAATCTGACTGATCGAAGTTACGCATTAAGGTCGCAACGCGGCCGTTGGATTTTGCCACGCCCACCACGCGCATATCGTTGCCGCGTACTTCGATGCTGGTGAAATACAAGTCATCAGGAACAATACGCACCAGCTCATCAAATAAACGCACAATCACTGGGCGATTACCTTGTAAGTTTTGAATGAGCTTCATGCGCTCAATCAGCTGTTGGCGGGTATTTTTTAAGTTACTGATTTCTTGAATTTTGGCATCAAGAACTTTGTTTTCTTGTTCGAGTAACGCGTTGCGCTGCTGTTGATAAGCCACAGCTTCGGCATAGTAATTACTCATTAAATAGACGCTCATGATGGCAGCGAAAACAACGCCACCTAAAATGACCACGAACTCTTGTTGGCGCTGCTTACGACGCTCGGCACGCCAAGGGAGGAGGTTTATCTTTGCCATTAGTCGAAACTCCTCAACGCTAAACCACAGGCCACCATCAATGAGGCCGCGTCGTTATTTAATACACTGGGGTTAACCTTGCTGGACAAGGTCATGCTCACAAAGGGGTTGGCAACCACAGTGGCAATGCCTACGGCTTCTTGCACCATATCGGCAAGATTGGGGAGCATGGCGGTGCCGCCTGCTAAAACGACGTAGTCCACATCGTTAAATTGGCTGGATGAATAGAAGAACTGCAAGGAGCGGCTGACTTGCTGCACCACCGCGCGGCAGAATGGTTCGAGCACTTCACTGTCGTAATCATCGGGCAAGCCGCCTTCGACTTTGGCGCGGGCTGCATCTTCTTCGTTTAAACCATAACGCTGAGCAATTTCTTGAGTGAGCTGTTTGCCACCAAAAAGCTGTTCGCGGGTGTAGATGGATTTGCCTTTATCCAGCACACTCAGAGTGGTCATATTGGCGCCGATATCGACAATAGCGACCGTCTCTACCGCATCACGATTGGAAAGCTGGCCTGCAATCAAGGGATAAGCACGTTCTAAACAGAATACTTCGATATCGACAACACGAGTTTCAAGACCTGCGTATTCAACCACGTCTTTGCGGCGATCCACGGTTTCTAAGCGGCAGGCCGCAAGCAAGACTTCCACCATGCCAGAGGAATCGGGCGCGCTGTCTACTTCCCAGTCCAACGCCACTTCATCTAATGGATAAGGAATGTATTGATCGGCTTCGGCGCGAATTTGATAATCCATCTCATCTTCTTTTAGCGCGCCGTTCATTTTGATTTTTTTAACGATAACCGCAGAGCCAGACACCGCTAATGCCGCACCTTTGGCGCCAGCACGAGCTCGTGAGAGCGCTTTTTTCAACGCATTACCTACGGCTTCATCGTTATTGATGCTTTGCTCGACAACAGCGTCTGCAGGTAAGGCTTCGCGCGCATAGGCTTCGACCTGATAACGGCCGTTATGCTCACTTAACTCCAGTACTTTTACGCCAGTCGATGAGATATCGACCCCTAGCAAAGCCTTATTCTTTTTCTTTAATAGTTTGGCTAGCACAAACAATCCCCTTGTGAATCATAAACTTACCCACATAAGCTCATTCAATTCCTATATAGTAGTTCCATTATAAGCATATTCCTATCAAAAGAACAAAAATCCCTTATAATGCCAAGCCCGCATATTTACTGGCTTTCTGACGTTTTTGGCAACTTCTTTATGACTTTCTTGCACTCTTTCTTTCGTTTTTTTATATGGCTTAGCGTTTCCCTTATTACCGCCATCGGTTTAGCGGCTATGGGCGTCTATTTGTATTTGGCGCCCAGCTTACCCAATCCTAAGGAGCTGCGCGATATCGAGCTGCAAACGCCGCTGCGTGTTTACAGCGCCGATGGCAAGCTAATGAGCGAGTTTGGCGAGAAGCGTCGCACCCCTCTTTTATACAGCGAAGTTCCACCTATTTTTATCGACGCACTGCTGGCTTCCGAGGACGACGGCTTCTTTGAGCACAACGGTATCGACGTTAAAGGCTTGCTGCGTGCCACGGTCACGCTATTGCGCACAGGGCAAAAACGCTCAGGCGGCAGCACCATTACTATGCAGGTGGCCAAGAACTATTTCCTAAGCTCGGAAAAAACCTTCACGCGCAAATTCACCGAAATCATGCTCGCCTTAAAGATGGAGCAAGAGCTGAGCAAAGAAGAAATCCTTGAGCTGTATATCAACAAAATCTATTTGGGCAAGCGCGCTTACGGTATTGAAGCCGCTGCGCAGGTGTATTACGGCAAATCGATACACGAACTGAATTTGGCGCAAATTGCCATGATTGCAGGCCTGCCACAAGCGCCTTCGGTGGCCAATCCCATCAACAGCCCAAGGCGCGCGTTTGAGCGCCGCAACTATGTTCTCGCGCGCATGCTGTCTTTGGGCAAAATCACCTTAGATGAATACAACCAAGCCTCTCAAGAGCCCATTACAGCGCGCTACCACGGCACGGCCTCGGACGTAGTTGCGCCCTATGTCGCCGAAATGGTGCGCCAAGAGCTGGTACGCCGTTATGGCGAAGATGCCTACACCAAGGGCTATAACGTCTACACCACCATTCACTCCGCCAAACAAAACGCCG
>JAYRHO010000127.1:0-6685 GCA_041907245.1 Saccharospirillaceae bacterium | reverse complement strand
CGCAATAAAGCGCCGGATTGGGTGTGGTTGGTGGATATGGATAAAAATTACGCCTACATCAACGACCCCGATGTCGATGAAAAGCTGGAGCAAATTGAGCTGGATAACCTGTATGTGCCCGTGAGTATGGCCAATTTCAGTGCCATGATTCAGTACGGCAGCAAGCGCTACACAGCGGCGGTGTTGCTGTCTAATTAGCGGAATAAATATAGGGTTCGGTGCGAGAGCTGTCCCATAAATGGTCGAAGCTGTCGTCGCGTTCGGCGCGCAGCGCCACCCATTGATCGACGTTTTCGCGCCAGTATTCATTGGGCTTAATCTGTGGCGCGGCCAACAGTTTGGCTTCCGTGCCTTTGTTGGCAAACACCAAAATATGACGAACTTTATAAGCGTACAGCATAATAGCCCCCAAAACGAAAGCCGCCTTTATAACAAAACTTGGCGCAATCGCCTATCATAGAAAACACTTTCACCTACGGAGGCTCTTATGTTTACCCTCGATGAACGCTTGCAAAAAGACACGGTTTTTATTGGCCGCTTACCCCTAAGTCAAGTGCTGCTGATGAACGACAGCCGTTATGTTTGGCTCATTCTCGTGCCCGCGCGCAACGATGTTTTTGAGATTTATCATTTAGACAGCGCCGATCAAATGCAGCTGGCTAAAGAAACTTCTTGGGTGCTGGAAAAACTGGCCGACCGTTACAGCCCCGATTCGATGAACATTGGCGCGCTGGGCAACATAGTCAAGCAGCTGCATGTGCATCATCTGGTGCGCTACAAAAACGACTTCGCTTGGCCAGGCCCTGTGTGGGGGAACGGCGCGCCCGTACCTTATAGCTCTGCACAGCTGGAGGAGCGTATTCACGAGCTGAAAGATTTATTGGCCAGTCAGTTTGTTGCCGATATTTGCGGGGAAGAAGACCCCGTCGTTGAAAATTACGCCTTGTGGTAGCCATGCAAGTTATTCGCTTATACATGCACAATGCGCTGCGTAATTTTAATTATTTGCTGTATTGCCAAGAGTCGCGCCTCGCCATTGCCATCGACCCTTTCGATGCCGAGGCGCTTTTGCAAAAAGCAGGCGAATATCAGCTCGATATTCGCCTTATTATCAATACGCACGAGCACAGCGATCACACTCAAGGCAATCTGGCTTTGCAGCAGGCGACAGGTGCGCCAGTGTTGGCGCATTCCAATGCGCTCGTGCCTGGAAAAACCGTCAATTTAAAAGCACAAGACTGTGTTGCGCTGGGCAGTATGCAGCTGCGCGTTTTACCCACGCCTGGGCACACACAAGCGCACCTGTGTTTATTGGCGCAAGGCGATGAGCCTATGCTGTTTTCGGGCGACACTTTGTTTAATGCCAGCGCGGGCAATTGCAAAAACGGCGGCAATGTCGAGGATTTATTCGACACCTTTGTGCGTGAAATTGCGCCATTGCCCGATAGCACGCTGTTGTACCCTGGGCACGACTACATGAAAAATAATTTGGCTTTTGCTTTGGATAGAGATCCGCACAATGTTTTAGCGCGTTATTGGCAGGAGCAAGTTGCGGCTATTTCTGCTGAAGATATGCCCGTCATGACGCTTGGTCAAGAACGCAGTTACAACCCGTTTTTGCGCTTAAATCAGGCGGAGATTTACGCCAAATTGCAGCAAGAAATCCCCGATTTGGCTTGCGATGAACGAGCGATTTTTAAAGCACTGCGTCGGTTGCGTGACCATTGGTAATTTGACGCACGCGTCGTTGTAATTCAGGCACGGCCTTTTGCTCAAACCACGGGTTTTTCTTTAGCCAAATTTGGTTTCTGGGCGAGGGGTGGGGCAGGACGAAAATGTTTTTCGGTAAATAATCGTGCCAATGCTCAACGCGTTCGGTCAGCGTTTTAAAATTATCCTGCAAATAATAATTTTGCGCGTACTGGCCAATCAGCAAGGTTAGAGTGATGTCAGGCATTTGTTCTAATAACTTGGCATGCCAGTGCGGTGCGCATTCAGGGCGTGGCGGTAAATCGCCGCTTTTGCCACGGCCCGGATAGCAAAAACCCATAGGCATAATGGCAAAAAGATTCGGGTCGTAAAACTGTGTTGCCGTAACTCCAAGCCAAGCGCGCAAACGTTCGCCGCTGGCGTCGCTCCAGGGTATTCCTGAATTGTGCGCTTTGATGCCAGGGGCTTGGCCGATGATCAGAATCCGTGCCTGTTTCCCTGCTTGCAAAATAGCTTTGGGCGCAAATGGCAAATGCGCCGCACACAAACGGCAGGCGTGAATGTCTTGCAATAAAGGAATCAAGTTGCTCATCCTTTATTCCCTCAGAAAAGAAAACGGCCTACAGAGTAGGCCGCTTGCACGAAAGGATAAAGCTTAAAGTGCGGCGTCTTTGAGTTTTTTCAGGGGCAGAACTTTCACTTTGGTGGTGGCGGGTTTGGCCGCTACGTCCATCAATTCACCTGGGCGGAAAGGATTGGGCACGCCTTTTTTCGCTTTGGTTGCAGGTTTTTTCACGGTTTTAACTTTCAATAAACCTGGCAGCGTAAATTCGCCTACGCCGCGTTTTTTCAGGTGGCGTTCCATGATAGAACCCAGCTCATCCAGTACCGCGCCCACGTCTTTACGAGACAGGCCAGTGACTTCGGCAATCTCGGTCAGCATTTGGGTTTTGTTGTATTTTTCCGTAATGGCTGTGGTTTTAGAGGCCACAGTCGTCACTTCGGCTTTCTTAGCAGGCGCTTTTTTGGCAGGTGCTTTTTTCGCTACGACTTTTTTTGCTGCTTCTGCTTTAGGAGCTGCTTTTTTTGCTGGAGTTTTTTTTGCTGCTGCTTTCTTTTCTGCCGCCATGAGGAGGATCCTTTTCTTAATTAAAATGAAGGCCAAGCGTGATACCTAGCTGAAACCGCGCTGATTTTTAAGCAAAAAGCTAGGCTCTGCAAGCGTTTTAAGCAGTTTTATCGGCTTTAAATCAAAAAACAATTTAAGAGACTTTAAAAGCCGCTTTTGCCTAAGCCAAACTTGGCCGAAACGCTGTAAGTAATGGGGATATTCTGTATACTATCGAGCCTTTCAGTACCGCCCTTAGACTTTTTACATTACTCAGTAGGACAGCAACGATGCGCACACATTATTGTGGTGATATCAACGAAACCTTGATTGACCAAACCGTAACCTTCAGTGGCTGGGTGCATCGTCGCCGTGACCACGGTGGTGTGATTTTCTTAGACTTGCGCGACCGTGAAGGCACGGTGCAAGTGGTGTTTGACCCCGATACTGTCGATGCCTTTACGGTGGCCGACAGCGTGCGTTCGGAATACGTGGTTAGCATTACGGGGCGTGTGCGTGCGCGTCCTGCTGGCACCACCAATGCCAATTTAAAAACTGGCCAGATCGAAGTGCTGGGCAAACAAATTGAGATTTTAAACAAGGCCGCGACACCGCCATTCCCCTTAGACGGTTACACCGAAGTGGGCGAAGACATTCGCTTGAAATACCGCTTTATGGATTTGCGTCGCCCTGAAATGCAGGACAAGCTGCGTTTCCGCTCGAAAGTGACCTCTTATGTACGTCGTTATTTGGAAGAGCAGGGTTTTTGGGATTTTGAAACTCCAATTTTAACGCGTGCTACCCCAGAAGGTGCGCGTGACTATTTAGTGCCAAGCCGCACTCACGAAGGCTCATTCTTTGCCTTGCCACAATCGCCCCAGCTGTTTAAACAATTATTGATGGTGGCGGGTTTTGATCGTTATTACCAAATCGCTAAATGTTTCCGTGACGAAGACTTGCGTGCCGACCGTCAGCCTGAGTTTACTCAGATCGACATCGAAGCCTCTTTTATTAACGAAGACGACATTATGAGCGTGGCGCAGGGTATGGTAAAAGGCCTGTTCCAACAAGAGCTGGGCGTGGACTTGGGCAGCTTTCCGCGTATGCCTTACGCCGAAGCCATGAGCAAATACGGCTCAGACAAACCCGATATGCGTATCCCGATGGAAATCGTCGATATTGCTGAGTTTCTGCAAGACATCGACTTCAAAGTATTTGCAGGCCCTGCCAAAGACCCGAAAGGTCGCGTTGCTGCCTTGAAAGTACCAGGTGGCGCAGAGCTGAGCCGTAAACAAATCGACGACTACACCCAGTTTGTCAGCATCTACGGCGCCAAAGGCTTGGCTTGGATTAAAGTCAACGAACTTGAAAAAGGCGTGGAAGGTTTACAGTCGCCCATTATCAAGTTCATCGGCGATGACAACACCCTGAAAATCATGGCAAAGCTCGGTGCGCAAAACGGCGATATCGTGTTCTTTGGCGCAGACAAACGCAAAATCGTGTGCGATGCCTTAGGCGCGCTGCGCTGCAAAGTGGCCGCCGATTTGAATATGTACACCAGCGAGTGGGCGGCCTTGTGGGTGGTGGATTTCCCCATGTTTGAGGAAAACGACGACGGCAGCATCTCGGCCATGCACCATCCATTCACTTCACCCAAATGCAGCCCCGAAGAGCTGGAAAAAGACCCCGTGCCCGTGGTGGCGCGCGCTTACGATATGGTGCTCAACGGTATTGAATTGGGCGGTGGCTCGATTCGTATCCACAACCAAGATATGCAGCAAGCGGTGTTCCGTGTACTGGGTATCAACGAAGACGACCAGCGCGAGAAGTTTGGCTTCTTGCTCGATGCGTTGAAATTCGGTGCGCCACCCCATGGCGGCTTGGCTTTTGGCCTCGACCGTTTGCTGATGCTGATGACCGGCGCTAAGACCATTCGTGAAGTGATAGCCTTCCCGAAAACGCAAACCGCCGCCTGCTTGATGACGCAAGCGCCAGGCGAAGTGAGCCAGCAGCAGTTGCGTGACTTGCACATTCGTTTGAAAGAGAAGAAGCCTACAGCGGCTTCTTAATTAAAAGCCCGCCTAGTGCGGGCTTTTTTACGCCTGTCGTTTGGGCTTTAGGCGCGGCAGAGAACACCGCAGCAAACTGAAAGCATAAAAAAAAACCCAGCTTGTGGCTGGGTTTTTATTCTGAACGGTTAAGCTTGTGGCTTATTTTTCAGAAGCAATCAGAGCAGAAGCGGCTTTCTTGGTGTATTCGGTCATTTGATCGAAGTTCAAGTATTTGTAGATGTCCGCTGCCATGCTGTCGATGGTCTTAGCGTATTCCATGTACTCGGCTACGGTTGGCAGCTTGCCAAGGATGGCGCCTACGGCGGCCAGTTCAGCAGAGGTCAGGTACACGTTAGCGCCATCACCTAAACGGTTCGGGAAGTTACGAGTAGAGGTAGAGAGTACGGTGCTCTTAGAAGCCACACGTGCTTGGTTACCCATGCACAGAGAGCAGCCAGGAACTTCAGTACGCACACCAGCTACGCCGTAAATGTTGTAGAAGCCTTCTTCACGCAGCTGAGCTTCGTCCATCTTGGTGGGCGGAGCCATCCAGAAGCGGGTTTTCAGCTCGGCTTTGTTCTTCTGCAACAGTTTACCTGCGGCGCGGAAGTGACCGATGTTGGTCATGCAAGAACCGATGAACACTTCGTCCACTTTGTCGCCAGCCACAGAAGACAGTAAACGCGCGTCGTCTGGGTCGTTCGGGCAGCACACGATAGGCTCTTTGATGTCGGCTAGGTCGATTTCAACCACGTGAGCATACTCGGCGTCTTTGTCGGCTTTGAGCAGAGAAGGCTTGGCCAGCCAAGCTTCCATGGCTTTAGCACGACGCTCTAAAGTGCGTGCATCGCCGTAACCTTCGGCAATCATCCAGCGCAGCATGGTGATGTTGGAGCGCAGGTATTCGGCAATGGATTCTTCAGACAGAGTGATGGCACAGCCCGCTGCTGAACGTTCAGCAGAAGCGTCGGACAGTTCGAACGCTTGTTCTACGGTCAGTTTGTTTTCCATCTCGGTCAGGTCGATTTCAAGAATACGGCCAGAGAACTCGTTGATTTTGCCTTTCTTCTCAACGGTCAGGATGCCTTGCTTGATGCCGTAGTAAGGGATGGCATGAACGAGGTCACGCAAGGTGATGCCTGGGTTCATTTTGCCTTTGAATTTCACCAACACCGACTCAGGCATATCCAATGGCATCACGCCAGTGGCCGCAGCGAAAGCCACCAAGCCAGAACCCGCTGGGAAAGAAATACCCATAGGGAAACGAGTATGAGAGTCACCGCCAGTGCCTACCGTGTCAGGCAGCAACATACGGTTCAACCATGAGTGGATGATGCCGTCGCCAGGGCGCAGAGCGACACCGCCACGAGTGCGGATGAAGTCGGGCAGGGTGTGCTGCATTTCCACGTCGATGGGCTTGGGGTATGCGGCCGTGTGGCAGAAGGACTGCATCACGAGGTCGGCAGAGAAGCCCAAGCAGGCCAAGTCTTTTAGCTCGTCACGAGTCATAGGGCCTGTGGTATCTTGTGAGCCTACGGTGGTCATTTTGGGTTCGCAGTAGGTGCCAGGACGTACGCCTTGGCCTTCAGGTAAACCGCAAGCACGGCCAACCATTTTCTGCGCCAGAGTAAAGCCTTTAGTGCCTTTTTCAGGGTCTACAGGCAGACGGAAAGCGGTAGAGGGTTTTTGACCCAGTGCTTCACGCGCTTTGTTGGTCAGGCCACGGCCAATGATCAGAGGAATACGACCACCGGCTTGCACTTCGTCCAAAATCACATCGGATTTGAAGCCAAACTCAGAAATAACCGCGCCACCT